>CAYXNU010000014.1:0-14111 GCA_964466485.1 uncultured Ruminococcus sp. | reverse complement strand
GTGCTATAGTATCGCAAAGCGGAAACTTAACCCCCGCTGACAAGAAACTCTATGCCCTTAGGGACGTTACTGCTACTGTTGACAGTATCCCTCTAATAAGTTCTAGTATCATGAGTAAAAAGTTGGCTATGAACACCGACTGCATAGTATTAGATGTAAAGTGTGGCAGTGGTGCTTTTATGAAAGACGTATCCAGTGCGATTGCACTTGCACAGACTATGGTAGCTATAGGTAAAAAGTCTAACAAGCAGTGCCACGCTTTAATCACTGATATGAACGCACCACTAGGTTACAACGTTGGAAACTCCCTAGAGGTTATAGAGGCTATAGAAACCCTAAAGGGCAACGCTAAGGGCAAACTCCTAGAACTATGCATTGAACTCTCCACAGAGATAGTTGCAACGGCATTGCGTTTGGATTACACCACCGCTAAAGGTATGGTTTTGAAAGCCATATCTAGTGGTAAGGCTTTAGAAACTTTCTCCCAAATGGTAGAACTACAGGGCGGAAACCCTCACACTATAGAGGACTATTCTCTATTTGATAAGCCTAAGTATAGCTATGATGTCAAGGCAACGTTTGGCGGATATATACAGAATATCAATAGTGAAACCGTTGGAATGGTATCCCTAGAGTTGGGAGCGGGTAGGCATACTAAGTCCGATAGCATAGACTATTCTGCAGGTGTGGTATTTCGTCTACACGTTGGAGATAGCGTATCTGTGGGAGATACTATTGCTACACTATATTCTAGTAAAGTTTCCGATTTTTCCAAACTGGAAAGTATGCTACTAAATGCCATTACTTTCAGCAACGAAAAACCTCCTACAGAACCTATTGTACTATATAGAGAAACTTCGCTATAAAAAAATTAAAAACAAAAACCCCCACCATTTCAAGTTTGGTGGGGGATGTTTCTATTATAAGACAAATTCAAAATTGATAGCATACTCTTTTAAAAGGTTTAGGGTAGTTGTATTGTAGCAAGTGCAAGGTTTACTCTTTGGGGTGAAACGTTGTTTCTTGTCTAGAAGTTTTACCTCAATAGGAATGTTTCCGCTTAGGGCATTTAGTTTTTCGCACACTTGCGACGCTTTAGTTAAATCCTTAGAGTCAATGCTGAGTATTAGCTTTTTGAAAATAACGTTAGTATAGTAGCAAGGGTTGTCCAAAAAGTTATTTATATGCACAATGGAATTTGCCACCACGCTAAAAGCGGAATCTTTTATTGATACTGTAGCGTTCATAAATATTACGCTGTCTTTAACTAGAATATCTTTACACATTGCATACACTTTTGGAAAGACTACTCCATCAACGGAAGTGTTAATATCTTCTAAAGTTACAAAAGCCATTTGACTGCCATTCTTAGCAACGGTATGGTTTTTCACTTCTGATAGGTAACATATAGTATTGAACACAAAGCCGTGGTACACCCTATTTTCGGATATATCCTTAGCAATATTGCCAATGCTATATAGGTGTAAAGTATCCATATATTGAGAATATTCTTTCAAAGGATGACCGCTCATATACATACCAGTAACTTCTCTTTCCATGGTTAGTAGTTCGTTGGTAGGATACTCTTTGGTAGTTGGTATAGTGTAATCTTTATTAGCCACATTAGACATTTCCCCGAATAGGTCGAGTTGTCCCTCTATTTCCATGCTTTGGTTGTAGCGGTTGTCATAGGTATCAATGAGAGCATCTAGACTAGTTAGCATCTGTTTGCGGTTGTACTGTAAACCGTCAAAAGCCCCCGACTTGATTAAACTTTCGATAGCTCTCTTGTTTACCTCAAAGCACCCTGACATACGTTTGCAAAAGTCTTTAATGGATGTGAAATTTCCGTTAAGGGTTCTTTCGTGGACTATCTTTTCAACCATGCCTTGACCTATACCCTTGATAGCTAATAGCCCAAACTGTATACTATTTTCGGATATGGTAAAGGTATCGCAACTAGTGTTGATATGTGGATTTAAAATCTTTACACCGTTGCTTTCGCATTCGTCAATGTATTCCATAAGCTTAGGGGTATTCGTTAGAACACTGCTCATTAATGAAGCCATGTATTCCGTAAAGTAGTGACATCTTAAGTAAGCGGTTTGGTAAGCCAAATAGGCATAGCAAGTCGCATGGGATTTATTAAAGGCATATGAGGCGAAACTCATCATTTCGTCAAATATTTTGTTAGCAACGCTTTCGGGAACACCATTAGCGACAGCACCCACGCAGTTAATAGAGCCGTCTGGATTTTTACTGCCATGTATAAAGCTTTCACGTTCTTTCAACATAACGTCTTGTTTTTTCTTAGCCATAGCACGTCTAACGATATCCGCACGACCGTAAGAGTACCCCGCTAAACTTCTACAAATTTCCATAACCTGCTCTTGATACACTATGCAACCATAGGTTACATCTAGTATAGGTTTTAGTAGGGGAGTATCATAAGTAATGTTACTAGGGTTGTGACGGTTCTCTATATACTTAGGAATGCTATCCATAGGGCCGGGGCGGTATAGGGATATTACTGCTATTAAGTCCTCAATGTTTTTAGGTACTAACTTAACTAGCACATCTGTAATGCCAGAACTTTCAAACTGAAATACTCCCATAGTTTTGCCCTTAGCCAACATGGAATATACTTCGCTGTCATCAATAGGAATGTTATCTATATTGAAGTTGGGTTCTTTTAGTCTAATGTAGTTTTGGCAATCTCTAATAACGGTTAAGTTTCTCAAACCTAGGAAGTCCATCTTTAGTAAGCCCAAACTCTCAAGAGTACCCATAGTATATTGAGTAACTATAATATCATCGTTCTTTCGTATGGGAACTAAATCCATAATAGGCATAGCGGATATTATCACACCTGCGGCGTGTGTGGAAGTATTTCTAGGCATACCCTCTAAACGCATAGCGGTGTCCACTAGCTTTTTTACTTGTGAATCTTCAGTGTAGGCCTGTTTAAATTCAGGGTTTTCCTCAAGGGCTTTGGTAATGGTTGTGTTAGGCTTGTTAGGTATGTAGTTTGCAATCTTGCTACAGAAGTTATACGATAGCCCTATAACTCTACCCACGTCACGGATAGCACTCT
Source organism: uncultured Ruminococcus sp. (assembly GCA_964466485.1). Lineage (GTDB taxonomy): Bacteria > Bacillota > Clostridia > Oscillospirales > Ruminococcaceae > UBA5884. The sequence goes on along the minus strand of CAYXNU010000014.1, from coordinate 11,017 downwards.
TTGCACCCATAGTACCGAACGTTATAATCTGTGCTACTCTGTCAGAGCCATAGCGTTGGGTTACATAGTCTATAACCTTTTGTCTGCCCTCTATACAGAAGTCTATATCGAAGTCGGGCATACTTACACGTTCAGGATTTAGAAACCTCTCAAATAGTAGGGAATACTTAATAGGGTCTATATTTGTTATACCTATGCAATACGCACAGATACTACCAGCACCCGAACCACGTCCGCAACCCACAGGGATGTTATTACTCTTAGCATAGTTTATGTAGTCCCAAACTATAAGGAAGTAGTCCACATAGCCCATCTGTGTGATAATGCTAATTTCATAGTCCATTCTAGATAGAACCTCTTTCGAGGGGTTTTCGCCATAGTGTTTTTTTAGACCGCTATAGCACATATCTTTAAAGTATTGCACATTGTCGGATACTCCCACGGCTTCGTATTTAGGAAGTTTTAGCTTTCCAAATTCAAAAGTTACGTTGCACATATCGGCTATAACTTGAGTGTTTTCCAAAGCTTGAGGAACGTTTTTAAAGAGTTTAAACATTTCCTCATAGGATTTCACATAGAACTCATCCGCCTTGAATTTCATGCGTTTAGGGTCATCTATAGTAGTTTGAGTTTGTATGCATAGCAGAATATCTTGTATTTCAGCATCGGACTTTCTAACATAGTGGGCATCGTTGGTAGCCACTAGAGGTATACCAGTTTCCATACTTAACCTATACATAAGTGGTAATATCTTTATTTCGGTATCCAAACCATGGTTTTGAACCTCTAAAAAGTAGTTATCCTTACCGAAAATTTTTTGATACCTTAATGCTACAGCTTTAGCACCGTCATAGTTGCCATCCGCTAGATACCTAGATACCTCACCTACAATGCACCCAGACAGGCATATTAAACCCTCGTGGTACTTTTGTAATAGTTCTAAATCTACACGGGGTTTGCTATAGAACCCCTCTAAATACCCTAGAGATACTAGTTTAATTAAGTTTTGGTAGCCTTGATTATTTTTGCATAGTAGTATTAAATGGTAGGGGCTTTTATCGATGTTGAAATTTTTATCTGTACGACTTCTATTTGCGACGTACACTTCACAGCCGATAATAGGCTTAATCCCTTGATTGATAGCCTCTTTGTAGAACTCTATAGCACCATACATACAGCCATGGTCTGTGATAGCTATAGCAGTCTGTCCTATTTCTTTGGCATAGGCTACTAAGTCTTTAATTCTACACGCACCATCTAATAGGCTGTACTCGCTATGTATATGCAAGTGTGTAAACTGATTATTCATAATAAAAAACCTCCATAAGATTGTTGACACTAATGGCACTATATTAATAGTTAATAGATTTTAATCTTTCGTTTGGTAAGTGCCATCTTTTAGTTGTTGTGCGATAAGAGATATTTTTTGAAAACGTCTATTTAAACCCGAACGTCCTATAGGTTCTTCAAACTCTTGACATAGTTCGCTAAGTGACATTTCTGGGTTTTCCAACCTAAGATAAGCCGTTTCAGCTAAGGCACTAGGAATATTTTCCAAACCTATAGTATCATCTATAAAGTTTATATCTTCTACTTGTTTTTGTGTAGCGTTGTAACTACGATTAAAGTTTGCCTTTTCGCAGTTGCTACGTCTGTTAAGGCGGTTTCTTACGGATTTAAATATTTTAACGTTCATAATCTCCAGTGTAGAACTTTCCGCACCCATAAAGGTTAAGATATCCTCTATGTTTTCGCTACCCTTGACATATACCACAAAAAAGTTTCTTCTAGTTAGCATTTTAAAATCTAGACCGAAACTTTTTAAGATTGTAATTAAATCTTTCGCTAAAAGTTCTTGTGATATACAAAACTCAAAGTGATAGTCTTTGTTAGGGTCGCTAATGCTACCACAACTTAAAAACACTCCTGATACGAATGACATAACGTTATTGTTATCTATTTTAGTAATATCTATTTCGGGGGTGGAACTAATATTAAACTCTTTAGCTATCTTTAGGGCATCGTTTTTGGAAAACTTATAGGTGTAGGACTTTGTACCATCTTGTAAGACTTTTTCAACATATTCCAACTCGATAGAGTTTCCAAAGACATCCTTAACTAAGCTAGGAAACATTTTTGCAAGTTGCAAACACTCTGTTCTAAATGAGGTGTTACTATTTGTAAACTTATGTGAGAACAACAACAGACCGTACAAACAAGCGTACTTCTTGTCACGGTCTGTTAATTTAGTACAGAGTTCATTTTTAATTTCAATAGAAAAATTTTCATTCATAATTAAAATTGCACCTCAATAATTTTTTTTAAAAACTTTATATCATCTATTATTTGTTAATATCTCTATGGGTTTTAATTACTTTTAATCCGTTTTCTTCAAGGTGTTTAGAGAGCAGTTCTGTAAAGGTAGCCGAGCGGTGTTTTCCACCAGTACAGCCAAAACCTATTATCAAGTTGCTTTTACCCTCTTGAATATATAGAGGAATTAGAAAGTCTACCAAATCGCAAATTTTTTGCAATAGCTGTTGAGATTGCTCGAAACTCATAACATAGTTTTGTATGCAATCTTCTTGTCCTGTATGTTCTTTCAATTCGGGGATATAATAAGGGTTAGGCAAACATCTAACATCGAATATTAAGTCAGCCTCTGTAGTAGCACCGTACTTAAAACCAAAAGACATAACTTTAACCACCATGCTATCGGATTTATGTGCTAAAAAGATGTTTACTATTTGTTCTTTTAGTTGTGCATTAGATAGGTAAGAAGTATCGATGTAGTAGTCGCACATTTCACGGAGTTCGTTAAGCTGTTCACGTTCAAAGGCTACAGCCTTGCTTAAACAAGAATTAAACTGTAAATCCAGTGGATGTTTTCTTCTAGTTTCTTTGTAACGCTTAATAATAACTTCATTAGAGGCTTCTAGGTATAGAATCTTAACGTTTATATCCATAGCGGATAGTTCTTTACAACTGCTTACTATTTCCGAGAACATATCTCCCGCACGAATATCTACAGCTATAGCAACTTTGGAATACTTTTCCTCAGCATCCACGCAAATTTCACCAAACTTTGTAATTAGTTTTGGTGGCATATTATCTATACAATAAAAACCAATATCTTCTAACACATTCATAGCATAAGATTTTCCAGCCCCCGAAAGACCAGTAACTACAACAAACTGCATATAAACACCCCTTTGCAACTATTTTAAAATTCTAGGTTCTAGCTCTAAAGTGTAACCTGTTTTCTTATGGACTATTTCTATAATATCGTTAGTCAAGTCTATAATATTTTTGCAAGTGGCATTACCTTTGTTAATAACGAAACCACAATGCTTTTCACTAACTTGAGCATCACCATTAGAGAACCCTCTTAAACCGCATTCGTCTATAAGCTTAGAGGCGTAGTTACCAGTAGGACGTTTAAAGGTACTACCTGCACTAGCATACTCAAGAGGTTGCTTATCTTGACGTGCTTTTAAAAGTTCATCCATTTTCTGTTTAATGTCATTATAGCTACCCGATTCACACTCCATAGTAACAGAAGTTATCATAGTGTTGTTTAAATCCGAGAATATACTATGTCTATAGGATAGTTGCATATCATCGATAGAAATAGACTTAAGTTCACCCTTAGAGTTAATATATTCTGCATCTTTAACCACGTTGACCATTTCGCCACCGTAAGCACCAGCGTTCATAAACAAAGCACCGCCAACACTCCCTGGGATACCATAAGCAAACTCCAAACCAGTTAAACTGTTATTTAGAGCCAATAGGCATACTTTCTTTAGAGATGCTCCAGAGTAAGCTTTAATCCTATTGTTGCCTAGTAGTTGCACATTAGAGAACTTTTCACCGAGGTGTAGTATTACCCCATCGAAACCATTATCTAAGGCTATAACGTTACTGCCATTGCCTAATATTGCATATTTAATGGCGTTATCGTTTAAAAACTTTATCAACTTACTAGCAATATCCACACTAGATATTTCAATAAATGCTTTGCAATTTCCACCAACTTTAAAAGTTATATGGTCTTTTAAAGGCTCATTTAAACGACACTCACAACCCAAACCATCACAGAGTTGTAAAAGTTTAGAAACATATGGCATAATATAAAACCAATCCAATCTATAAAAAATATTTATTACCAATTTGATACTATCAAACTGTGTAGTGTTATTACAAGTCCGATAGATTTAAAACAATGTTTACCATCTATCGAACTGATGTTAATCTATTAAACTTTATTACATATCATCAATATCATCGATGTGTTTGTAAGTACTATTCTGTTCCATTTCAAGACCTAGCTTGTGTAGTAGTTCGTGAGCGGCATTGTAGCCCATTTCTTTCTGTCTATTGTTCATAGCAGCGACTTCTAATATTACAGCAAGGTTTCTACCAGGGCGAACAGGAATAGTAACGGATGGAACGTCTATACCTAGAATGTTAGTATACTCAGTATCCACACCCATTCTGTCGTAAATCTTTTCAGCGTTCCACTGTTCGAGTTCTACTATTAAGTCTATCTGTTGGGACATTTTAACTGCACCAATACCGAAAAGTCTTCTAGCGTTTATAATACCAATTCCACGAAGTTCGAGGAAGTGTCTAATATTGTCGGGGGAGCTACCTATCAAAGTGGAGTTAGATATTCTTTTAATTTCCACAGCGTCATCGGCTACAAGCCTGTGACCTCTTTTAACTAGTTCTATAGCGGTTTCCGACTTGCCTACACCGCTTTCGCCCATTATTAAAACGCCCTCACCATAGATTTCTATCAACACACCATGGCGAGTAATTCTAGGTGCTAGTTGTGTATTTAGAAATGTTATTAAGCCAGAAATGAAAGATGCTGTAGTATCTTTAGTTCTTAGTAGAGTGATTTCATACTTTTTAGCAAGTTCAATCATTTCATCGAATATTGGTAAACCCCTAGTAACTATAAGTGCAGGGATATTATGTTTAAATAGAGTTTCCAACTTTTCGTATCTTTCAGTTGAGGGTAATTCGTCAAGGTATGCGTGTTCCATGTTACCGATTACTTGTATACGTTCGTTGTTAAAGCACTCATAAAATCCCATAAGTTGCAAACCAGGGCGAGTAACGTCATTTTCGTCTATTAATATAGAGTCTAGTGTTCGTGGAATACTAATCTGCTCTAATTGAAATTCTTCAATAATTCTGGATAGGGAAACGTTATATTTTTTAACATCAGACATTTAAAAAATCCTCCTTAATCAGTTTAGATGGCTAAAATACTTCTAAAAATATTATACACTATAAAGTACTTTTTTTCAAGACATATTTTTATCAAAACAGAAAATTTATACTAGTTTAATTTTTTAGAAAGGAAATCTTTAAATGCGTTATATATTAAAATATGCCAACAGTAGACTTTTAATAAGTGCTATAACCCTTTTAGTGCAAATAGTCCTAATAGTGACACTGTTTATGGGTTTGTGGCAGTGTTCTATATATATTCAAGTAGCACTGAAAGTTATTAGCTTTGTTTTTGCCTTGATAATATTCAATAGCGATATTAATCCTGCTTTTAAGGTTTCATGGATTATATTAGTATTAACGCTACCATTAGGGTGGGTACTATACCTAATGTTTCATGGTACACGAAAGTCCAAACAGCAAGTGTTAAAGTATTCTGCCCATGCGGACGTTGTAGCTAAGTATATCAAGCCGAACAACTGTAATTTAAATCGTATTTCTAAAGAAGATTCTCAAGTGGCTAAACTTTGCAAGTATATAGAACAAACTTCCAACATGACTACTTTTAGCAATACTTATACCAAATATTATCCATCGGGGGAGTGCTTTTTTATAGACTACATTGAAGATTTGAAATCAGCTAAGGAGTATATATTTTTAGAATACTTTATAATATCCAGTGGTATTATGTGGGATACAGTCTTAAACATCCTAAAAGATAAGGCTCAACAGGGTGTAGAGGTTCGCTTAATGTATGACGATATGGGAACTATTAGTCTATTGCCTTTGCACTACGATAACTATTTAAAATCTTTAGGAATTAATACACTGGTATTCAATCCTATAAAGGCTATTATAAGCCCTAGCTTGAACTTTAGAAACCACTGTAAAATTACTATCATAGATGGAAAGATAGCCTATACTGGCGGTTTAAACCTCTCGGATGAGTACATTAACAAAAAGGAACGTTTTGGCTACTGGAAAGACTCATCTGTTAAGTTAGTAGGCGAGGGTGTGCAATCCATGGTGGCTATGTATCTTCAACTATGGAACTATTGTATATACAGCGACTACAATACCAACCTAGATAAGTACTTTAAAAATGTAAGCTCCTACAATGCCAAAGGATACGTTCAGCCGTTCTATGACAACCCCTTTAATAAAAAGTCGCTCTCCGAAAACGCTTACATGAGCATTATTAATCAAGCTAAAAACTATGTATATATTTGCACACCATATCTAATACTAGATAATGAAATGGCTAATGCTTTAAAAGTTGCTAGTATTAGCGGTGTGGACGTTAGAATTATAACCCCACACATCCCAGACAAAAAGAATGTAAATGAGGTTACACGTTCCAACTATTTACAGCTGATAGAATCCAACATTAAAATATTTGAGTTTAAAGACGGCTTTATACATTCAAAAACTATCGTATCCGATGACAAGATTGCTATTGTAGGCACTGCTAACTTTGACTTTAGAAGTTTCTATATGCACTTTGAAAACGGCGTTCTAATGTATGATACCACTGCTGTATTGCAAGTTAAACAAGACTGCCTTAACGTATTTAATAACCAATCCGTGCAAATACTAAAAGAAGATTGCTTAAACATACCACTATATAAAAAGTTTGTAAGATTTTTCTTAAGGTTGTTTTCACCATTAATGTAATTATCCTATAAAAAAATGATACCCCAAAAGTAGGGGTATCATAGATATATTTCAAATATAAAAAACTACTCACGGAAATAGTCTGTGTAGCCTAAATCTTTAAGGGCGGATATAACGCTCTCTTTTTGGGAGGCTGTTAAACTGTCCATATCTATTGATGGTACTACGTCTAAGTTTCCTGACATTTTTTTAAATAGTTCCATAGCAAGTTTAACCTTATCGTAAGTGGATTTATCTGCTAAAGATATCGATGTGCCATCATAGGAAAAAGTAGTAGAAAGTTCGCTTAAAATAATCTTAGGAACTAGCACTATATTTTGGTTTAGTTCGTCTGCTTTAAGTGCTTCCACATTGCCTTTAAGTGCATCGAATATAGAAAATTCAAAGTATACAGGTTGTTGGTTAGCTGAATTTTGCACCACATTGAGAACGTCTAGGAGGGCTGTGTATCTGTTTTCGTCCTTAACTAACTCGCCGATGTAGTCTAGGTCTTTATCTCTAAAGTTAGGAAATATCACATCTGTGCAGATAATTCCTTTAATACCGTCCTCAGTTAGTTCAGCGGATATAGCTGATATATAGTTTTTAGAATCGTCAGCAAATGGAGATAGCCAAGGCTTACCGCCTTTTTCGCCGTAGTCATCCCACCAAGAACCAGTGCCATCCTCGAATTGATAAGCACACTGCTTAAAAGTCTTAGGGTAGATGTTATCATATAGCACACTAATCTGTGCGTAAGGGATTAACCCTTTTTCTTCCACAATGCTAACCATTTCGGTTAAGTCGAAACTAGTATTTACCACACCGCAATTTCTAGCGGACTTTATTTGTGAATTATAGTTTAGCATTCCGCCTTGAGCCTTTAGAGGTAATACTACTATGTTGCAGTCACTGACGTTTTCCAAAGCAGATTTCAAACTACTAGCACTGGAAATATCATCCTCGGAAAGATAGTAAGCGTTTAAACTACTACTAGATTTACCACCGGAGTCACTAGGCACTTGTTGGAATTCTGTGCTATCGTCGTAGTCACTAGAGGTGTTGTTGTTACTTTCATTATTAGAGGTGTTGTCGTCACTGTTGTTGGTATTGTCGTTTACTATGGATACTTCACCGTCTGCCACTATGATGTTACCGTCCTTGTCGGTAGCGGTAGTAATCTTAACCTCTTGAGAAGTTTCCTCGGTAGTAGTGACGGTAGTTACTGCTGTGGTAGTAGTGGAAGTTATAGCGTCCACGGAGGGTGCAACGGTTTCCACTGTACTAGCAGAAGTTACTTCATTTCCAGTGTTTTCGGATACACTATTATTTGCATAGGTAGAATCATTATCAACCATAATAGAGAGCCTACTAGCCAATTTATAGCCACCAAACCCCAAACCTACTACTAATGCCAACGTTAAAACAGCACCAGCCACACGCCCTTTGTGAATTTTTCTTTTGTTGCGTCTGCTACCATTATTGTATCTATGGTGTTGAATTTTAACGTTTTTATTATCGTTATTACTCATTTTATCAGCTTCCTTTCTAATAATTCTCAACCTAATTATTTTTAACTAAATCAGAAGTGTTGTATATAATGTAAATATAGTATACCAAAAAAGCTAAGAAAAATCAACTATAATAAAATTACAAAACAGCTACTATTTAATTAATAATTAATAAATAATAGTTAATAAACGAAAATAGATTTAAGAGTACTCTCTTAATATATATTCCAATATATCGTCTTTAGCTACATCTTCAACGTTAAGGTTTGTTATATCACTATATAGGTGTGAGTTCTCTCTTTTAAAGAAGTCTAAATACTCTTGTGATATGTCAATTTCTTCAAAGGGGTTAGTTATTTCGTCGTCGTAAAGGTTGGGTTTATATACTGTGCTGTTGCACTTTCCGAATGGTTTATATATACTACTTTTAAAAAACATAAAAATCACACTTCCTAGGTATTGGGGGGATAATATTTGTTAATAGAACAGTTGAGCGAGTTTTCAGTTAAGTTTACCATGGCTAACATTGAACTAGCGGAATATGGTTTAAGTTTCGATACCATAAACCCTAATAATGTTAATACTAGGCTAATGATAGCAAACTTAATACTTTTAGCTGAAAATCGTGAGGATATTAATGTAAACTTTAAAACGTCCGAAATATATGTGGAAGTTTTTCCATGCAACAATGGAGATTGCATAGTATACCTATCTTTAATGCAAACCGATAGACCACGCAAAACCATAGAACACAGCAACTTTATAATGTGTGTCACAAACGATTTAAACCACTTTATTAGGATGTCTAAGCAGTTGGTCAAGTTTTCTGCAAACGCTATAGTTTCAAGTAGGCTATACCTAAAAGACGATATATTTCTACTATTCATAGAACTAAAAAAATCATTCTTTGAGAGTGTGCTATTCTCTGTAGTAGAGTTTTGCGAGTACTCAACAAAGCGTTCTAGCATTAAAGAGCCTTACCAAATACTTGCCGACTATGATGCTATATATAGGCTAAGCATTCTAAACTAACGCAAACAAACGGTGTTCCGCTGTAAAAATACGGAACAGCGTTTGTTTTAAATACTTGCTATTCACTACATTTGAGTGCCTTTTAAAGCTACTACACCATTAGCCATATCTTCTTGCTTGAATAGGTAGCTACCCGATACTAAAACGTTAGCACCAGCCTCACGGACTAGTTTAGCAGTTTCTGCATTAATACCGCCATCCACTTCTAATAGCACATTGTAGTGGTTTTCTTGAATAATCTTACGAACGGCTTTAATCTTGTCTAGAGTTTCATATATAAAGCCTTGTCCACCGAAACCAGGTTCAACGGTCATAATAAGTACCATATCTACCAAACCTATAAGGTTTTCTATCTGTGATACGGGTGTATTAGGCTTTATAGATATTCCTGCTTTTTTACCGCACTCATGTATCTTGTTAATGGTATCAATAGGGTTGCTATTGCTTTCATAGTGAAAAGTGATAAAGTCTGCACCGCTGTTGGCGAAATCCTCTATATACTTAATAGGGTCTATTATCATCAAGTGAACATCGTTAATTAAGCTAGAGTGCTTATCGATAGCCTTTAGTATTGGACAGCCGAAAGTTAAGTTGTTTACAAACACACCGTCCATTACGTCGAAGTGAAGCCATTCAGCCCCAGACTGTTTTACGTCTTTGCAAACCTCAATTAGGTTAGAAAAATCCGCACTTAAAACGGACACCGAAACTATATTATTGTTACTCAAAAGATACTTCCTTTCTTATGTAAAAAATATTGTTCATAAATAATCCTTAATCTATAATACAGCAAAAACTCTTTTATGTCAACAAAAATTTGTCGGATAATATTCCACTGCCTTGACTTTGTACCAAATGCAGTATATAATTAATTAGTAATGAATAGACAATAATTAACGTAAGTTCGATAATAGAATGTTTTGTAGAAAGGATTTTTAAGTTGCTAGAACTATTCGTTTTTGGGAGTATCTGCCTAATAGTTTGGCTATTAAAGGGTGTTTATACTAACATAGAAAAACCTCCCACCAATGAACCACCACCGCCACCAACCTTAGAAGAAGTGCTAATATCTGTGCTAAAACACTTTAAAAGCCACATAGATAAAATGTTTGTGTATAACGACAAGGTGGTTATATATTGCTTTAAAAATACCCCTCAAGATGATGTTTCCGACTTTAATACAATAACTATTCGTTACTGTGATATAGGCTTTAAACCCATCATAGATGACGACCGCCCAGCATTAGAGGAAAGTTTAAAATCTGCTATTATGCCACCCAAAAATGTATAAGGATATAAATTAATTTAAAGTAATTCTGCTATCTGCTAATTATTGATACAAATTCTTAATCAAACCTTGACTTAAACACAAAAATGTGTTAGAATGTTATAAGATTACTGCAACCTACTTTGTATGGTTGAAAAAATAAAACATTAATTAATGCATTAATGCAGATAGGAGTTTTTTTGATTATGAAAACTATAGGTATTCTAACTAGTGGTGGAGATGCACCTGGTATGAACGCTGCTGTTCGTGCAGTTGCTAGAACTGCTCTAAGCAGAGGTATGGAAGTATA
>CAYXNU010000013.1:0-14352 GCA_964466485.1 uncultured Ruminococcus sp. | reverse complement strand
CGGGTCTATTAGTAATAGACCCGCTGTTGGTAAAGAATCTGCTGAAGAAAACCGTGATGAGATTGCAGACGCTATTAAAGATGCTGACATGATTTTCATTACTGCTGGTATGGGCGGTGGTACTGGTACTGGTGCAGCACCAGTAGTAGCACAAGTTGCTCAAGAGTTAGGAATCCTAACAGTGGCAGTAGTTACTAAACCTTTTAACTTTGAACGTGAAGCTAAGATGGCTCAAGCTGAGGCTGGTATTAGCGAACTTAAAAAGTACGTTGACTCTTTAATAGTTATACCTAATGAAAAGTTGTTAGTAGGTCTTGAAAAGCCTCTTACTATGAAAGAATCTTTTGCGTTGGCAGATGATATACTAAGAGTGGGAGTTAAGAGTATCTCCGACTTAATAGTTGACGATGGCTTTATAAACCTAGACTTTGCAGACGTTTCTACTATAATGAAAGGTGCTGGTTATGCACATATGGCTATCGGTCATGGTGCTGGTAAGGAAAAGGCTACTGAAGCTGCTAAGGCTGTTATCTCTAGCCCACTACTAGAAACTTCTATTTCTGGTGCTAAGCGTTTACTAATCAACATAGTAATGTCCGAGGACGTTATGGCATCCGATGTGGATACTGCTACTAAGATGATTACTGATTCCGCTGCCGACGATGTAGAGTGTATCTTTGGTACTGCTTTCAAGGAAGAAATGAACGACGAAATGACTATCACTGTTATTGCTGCGGGTTTTGATTCCATTGGTGGCGAAACTGTTACACCAGTACCACCAGTTGAAACTTACAAAGCCCCTGAGCCTGTAGCAGAAGTTAAGACTGCTCCACCTGTTGCACCCACTCCAGTGGCTAAGGTAGAAGAAACTCCCAAAGTAGAAACTCCACCTGTTAAGGCACAAGGTGGTAGCGATGACGATTTGGACGACATATACAAGCTTTTAGATAATTATTAAACTGTTCAAGGCTAGGAAGATTAAATCCTAGCCTTTTTGTTAATTTAAAAAATATACTACTCTTAAGGATGTGAAAACTTCATGAAATACAGAAAGTTAGGTTTAACAGATTTAACAGTATCCGAGTTGGGTTTTGGAACGATACCTATACTAAGCGGAAACGTTCCAGTACTACCAGACTATTACAGCCCTAGCGTTCCCACAGCTATAGACATTATGACATACGCTTACAACTTTGGGTGCAACCTCTACGATACAGCTATACCTCCCGAATACGGCGACGCTGAATACAAGTTAGGACTATTCGCTAAAAAGATAGGCAGAGAAAACATCGTAATATCCGACAAGGCACGTTTCTTTGATGGCAATGAAATCTACAATGCCGTGTTGCAATCTTGTGAAAATTTAGGCACTTATCCTGATATATACTTTGTACATCAAGTGGATTTTAACAATCAAGATGAAGTATTTAGTAAGTACGGTGCTTTAAGTGCTTTACACGACCTTAAACTTGAGGGAAAGATTAGGTATACTGGTATAGCCTCCCACTACTATGATATTCTATACCGTGGTGCTAATGACCCCCGTGTGGACGTTTTGCAAGGTAGCGGAAACGTCTTTGAACGTGGCATGATAGACAGAATATCCGCTGAGCCACAGTTTAAAACCAAAGGATACATACTAAACAAAGTATACGGTGCAGGTGTACTTATAAATCCTTTTACCCCACAAGAACTAATATCTGGGGTGCTAAGCTATCCCATATCTAGTGCTTTGATAGGTTTAGGCACTTTTGAACAAGTAGACGTTGCTATGGGGAAAGATTTACCACCCAAAAGCATATCCTTTGAGGAAGTTCTACAAACCCTAAAGAGTAAGTTTAACCCCATACCTTGTGATAGGTGTCAAAGGTGTAAGTGTCCGCATGGCTTTGAGATACATACTATATTTAGGCAGTATAACTACTACCATCTAGGTAAGGACTTTTGGGCTTTAAAAAAGTTAAGCCTTAACATCCAAACGGTAGCAGAACACTGCAAAAAGTGTACTTCCATGGAATGTGAAAAGTCTTGTACTAGAAATATCCACATTGCGGAAACTATTCAAAAGGTGGCACTGCTAGTAGAAAAACACATCAACTATGACTATAAATCCATGCTAAACGATTTATCTTGTTGAATATGTGTTAAAAAATACCTCATTGCCTAGGTGGGTGTTGTTAGGAATTTCATAGCTTTGTAGACTTTCGCACCATGCAAAGGCTCTATCTTCGATGGTTTCTAAACCCTGTGGGAACGTTACACTCTGTAGGCTATTGCAGAATGCAAAAGCCTCTTTATGGATAACTTTTAAAGTGGAGGGCAATACCACAGACTTTAGACTCTTACAGCGAAAGAACGTTCTTTCGTGGATTTCAGTAATTCCCTCAGGTATGACTATTTCTTGTAAGTTGCAACAGTGTTCAAAACATCTTTTGCCTATGTGTTGTAAACTGTTAGATAGTTCTATCTTTTCAAGGGATAGACAGCCGTTAAAAGCGAAATTTCCTAGGGTGGTTATGTGGTAGGCATTCTTTACTATTTTGAGCCATTTGCTATTTTCAAATGCGTAGTTGCCAATAGCAGTAGTATCATCGGATAGCACAATACTTTCCAGTAGGTTGCAATCCTTGTATACAGATTCTCCTATGGACGTTATACCATTAGCAAATACTAGGTTCGGAATATTTCCTGTACTTTCCACTAGTTCACCACTAGGAGAAGTTTTAAAACAGTTTATGCAATCCCTAAAGATGTTTCTTACTGTGTTAGGTAAACTTTTATTATCTCTGTCGGATATACCATTTAGTGTATAGGTAGAGCCGTCTGCGAGGGTTACGTTCTTTAGGTTGATACAGTTTCTAAAGGCGTACTCATCTATGGTAGTTTTGGGGCTTAGGAACTTTACACTTTCAAGGGAGTAGTTATTAGCGAAAGCCCAACCGCAAACGTTTCTTACACTAGCAGGGATTTCCGTGTAGCTGTTGCAAGTAGTGCCATCCACAAGGATGTTGTTTATAATAACCATCCCTTGAGAATCTTTCAAGGCATTAAGCCATGGTGTACCTAGAAAAGCCATTCTACCTATACGCTTAACGCTACTAGGAATGTCAACGCTTTCCAAACGCAAGTTATCTCTAAAAGTTTCGTCGCCTATGGATACTATATCTTTAGGGATGTTTATAGCGTTAGCGTTCCCGATATAGTCAACTATTTCTAAACTTTCGGAAACTTTAAAGCATAGGTACATACTAGCAACCACTTCTTGAACCCTATAGGGTAGGGCATTTTCAGGGGAGTTGAAACTCTGTGTGTAGTTAGATACTGTATAGTTTTCGCCGTCTAATGCTATATTGCTAACGTTAGTACACCCAAAGAACGCTCCACTCTTTAAAGTTACGTTGCTACTTAAGGAAATACTTTCTAGGTGGGAGCAGTCCTCAAAAGCGTGGTAATGCACTACACCTTTTTGTATATCGATTTCTTTTAAGCGTTCGCACCTAGAAAAAGCCTTTTCGCATATGTTTTGGATATTCTTAAAGTTAAAAGTTTCTAGGCTAGTGCAGTCGTCAAAGGAATGTTTTTCCAGTGTGGTAATATTGTCGCTTAGAGATACACTCTTTAGACTACTACACCCGAAAAAGCTTTCCTCTGGTAGAGTATATGGAACGTCTATATATGCGTTCTGTAGGTTTCTACAGAACGATAGCACACCCTTACCCATGGATTTAGCTAGTATAGTAACGCTCTTTAGGTTGGTACACTTTTCAAATGCATAGTCTTGAATGGTTACGTTAGCGTTTGAAATACTTATAGAGGATAGGTTTTTGCAGTTAGAAAAAGCATAGCGTCCTATGGTGCAAGGCTTAGATATGTTTACTTCTGTAATGGTGTCATCGTTGGCAAAAGCGTATGGGGGTATGTCGTCTGTGGTGGGGGTGTCTATGACTGGACTGCTACTGCTAGTAGTATCGTACTGGATACCGCTCTTAAAGAATACTAAATCCCCTTGAATGCTAACACCTTTAGGAATATCCAAAGATGTTAAACTTCTACAGCCATAGAAAGCCATATCTTCTATAGTTTGCAAGTGGGGGTTTATACTCACGGAGTTTAATTTTAAACACCTCTTAAAAGCAGAATTTCCTAACTTAACTAAAGTTTGCGGTAGCTCTATAGATAACAACTTAACACAGCCCTCAAAGGCGGAACGCTCTATACTTTGCAACTGCTTAGATAGTAGTGCGGTTTGCATAGTTAAACATCCTTTAAAAGCGTATTCGCCTATGGTAGTAACGCTATCTGGGAGGATTACTCTGCCTAAAGATTCATTGTTTGCGAAACAACTTTCACCTATAGCAGTAATGCCATTAGGGACGGTAACACGTTCCTCATTGCCCCTGTAGGCTATTAAGGTACGTCCGCTAATGTAGAAGTCACTAAGGATTTGTTGTTGGATAGTCTTAACTATTTTGGGAGTGTTTTCTGTCTGTAGGTAGTTGCTAATATCGAACTTTTCCCCAGTAGATAGCACTATACTAGTTAGGTTGTTACAGCCTTTAAAAGCGTCAGTGTCTATTAAGGTGTTATCATTTAGTAGAGTGATTTCCTGTAGGTTTATGCAGTTTTTAAACGCTTGACTCTTTATGCTCTGTAGGGTTTTTGGTAGCGTAACAGATACTATTCCTTTTTTGTCGAAAAAACAACTTTTTTCTATGCAAGTAATACCCTCAGGGAGTGCAAAGGTTTTTAAGTTTACATGAAACTTGTATAGAGTGCCATCCTCTAACTGCATGGACTGGTATACGCTCTTAGCAATGGCTTTTACTAGTGGGTGTGCCGTACTACTGGAATATGTAGCCTCCATTAGATTGTTTAGTATATAGGTTTCGCCATTGGATAGCACCACTTTAGAAAGCTTTACGCAACCCGTAAGTATGTCATCCGTTAAGTTGGAAGTGTCTAAGTGTTCGTTGATGTGTAACTCTTTTAGGTTTGTGTCGTTAGCGAAAGTTTGCATTTCAAAGCGTTTAACCCCCATAATGGATACTACTTCTAAGTTATCACAGTAGTGAAAGACACACCTACCTATACTAGTTAAAGAGTTCGGAAGTATAGCACTCTTTAGGGCATGACACCTATGGAATGCAGAATCTTCAATGGTAGTTAAGCCCTGTGGAAAGTTAATACTGGATAGCTTTTTGCAACCCTTAAAAGCATACTTCTTAATAGTGGTAATGCTATTAGGTAGATGTACACTAGTAATATTAAACATTCCCTTAAATGCTCCCTCCCCGATGGTGTGTACACTTTCGGGGATAGTTATATCTGTATCTTTGCCATGGTACGCTATTAGAACGCCCTCTTGTATATTGAAATCGTTATTCAAAGTAATCGCCACCTTTTAGAAATATTTTAGAAATCACCTCTTTAAGTTCGGATACGTTTCCGCACTGGTAGAGTTTTTGCTTGTACTGTTTCGTCCCTGACATCTTTTTCATAAAGTAAGATGTAAGTTTCTTTATATAGTTAAGAGTGTAGTATTCGTCATAGTGTTGAGAAGTCAACTCTATCTGCTGTAGTAGTATGGAATACTTATCAAGTGTAGTTTCTGTGCCAGTAAGTTCCGCAAATAGCAATGGATTTTCAAAGCCATACCTTGCTAACATTATTCCGTCCGCATGAGTATTTTTCATCATGGTAATAGCGTCATCGTGAGAATATATTCCGCCATTGGCTATTACGGGAATCTTTACGGAAAGTTTAGCCTGTGCAATTTCTTCATATAGTGGAGTGCCGTCGTACATCATATTTCTAGTACGTCCATGTATGGTTATCATATCCGCCCCAGAATCCTCACACATTTTAGCGAACTCCACACAGTTTTTCTGTTTGGGATTTAACCCCACCCTAAACTTAACCGTGACTACTTTTCCGCTACGTTTACAAGCTTGTATAATCCTAGAGGCTCTAGGTAAGTCGTTCATTAAGGCACAGCCCTCACCACTTTTTATAACGTTAGGTACGGGGCAACCCATGTTAATATCTACTATATCGAACTGCTGAACGTATGCACTTTTGCAAGTGTTCTCAAATACTTTAGGGTTAGAGCCTAGTAGTTGTATAGCTTTGGGTTGTTCTAGGGCTGTAGTGAATAGTAGTTTTCTAGTTGCCAAATCGTGATACTTTAAGCCGTTGCTACTAACCATTTCGGTGTAGCAAAGTCCAGCACCTAGGCTACTGCAAAGTATTCTAAAGGGGTAGTTTGTGTAACTAGATAGTGGTGCCATTAGCACGTTGCTTTTTAGTAGTATGTTTCCAACCCTGATGTTTTTCAAGTAAGTATCTTTAAAGTTTTCCATAGTGTGTATCACCTCGGTATATATATTTTAAATTTTAAAAAACGGAACGGCAAATTGCCGTCCCTTACAGATGATATTTTCAAATTTAAACTTGCATAAAGCTAGTTTATCTTTTTGACTTTTGTGTAGTTTGTCATTATGGTTTTAGTGCCAACTCTAGCAAAGTCCACTCTAAGCATACAGTCGCCACCAGTGTGAGTAACTTGCGTTACTGTGCCTGTACCAAATATAGAATGAAATACAGTGTCGCCCTCAGCGAATAGCACATTTTGTGGGGTAGAGGCAACCTTTTCTTGAGCCTTTTTCTTAGCAATCTGTTGCTGTAGTGTAAACGATTGGTAAGCAGCAGGAGTCTTTTTAGTGGAGTATGTATTCTTAGTATTAGACTTCTTATAGTTTAGGTTTGAACCCATTTCATTAATAAACCTAGATTGGTAGTTATTCTTAGTTAAACCGTATAAAGTTCTTTGTGTAGCAGAAGATACCATTAACTGCTTTTTAGCTCTAGTCATACCAACGTATGCTACACGTCTTTCCTCCTCAAGTTCTTCTATATCGGAGGAGTTTTTATCACTAGGGAATATACTTTCTTCCATACCGACTATAAATACATTACTAAACTCCAACCCCTTAGAATTGTGTATAGTCATTAAGCTTACGCAGTTATCGTCATTAAGCTTGTCGGTATCGTTAAATAGTGAAATCTGTTCAAGGAAACCGCCTAAAGTTGGGTTATCGCTTTCCTTGATGTATTGTACCACGTTGGACTTTAATTCCATAATGTTAGCTTTTCTGTCTAAGCCCTCATCACCGAGAGTAGCTAGGTATTCGTTATATTTAGTAATATCGAGTAAAAAGTCTATAAACTCATCTAGCATCATAGTTTGGGACTTTTCAATTAGAATGTCAAACATTTTGGAAACGTTCTTTAAGGTAGTAGCTTTTTTAGTCAATAGGGAATACTCTCCAGCATTACGCATTACCTTTAAAGGCGATACTTTCAAGTCTGCGGAAATTTCCTCAATAACTTCGAGAGTAGCATCACCTATACCACGTTTAGGCTCATTGATAATACGTTTTAGTCTAAGCATATCGTTTTCGTTGTTAATTACGTTAAGGTATGCAATAACGTCTTGAATCTCTTTGCGTTCGTAGAACTTAGTACCACCATAAACCCTATAAGGTATACTATTTCTCACCATAGACTTTTCAAGGGCATTAGATAGTGCATTAACCCTGTATAGTATAGCACAGTCTTTGTAGGAACATTCACCACTAATGACTAGTTGTTGTATCACACTAGATACAAAGTCAGCCTCATCAGTTTCGTCAGTAGCTTTGTAAACAGAAACACATTCGCCACCGCCTACACTTGTCCAAAGTTTTTTATCTGTGCGGTTGGTGTTATGGGATATTAAGTTATTAGATGCGTTTAAAATATTCTGTGTAGAACGGTAGTTTTGTTCTAGTTTTATTACTGTAGTATTTGGGAAATACTTTTCAAAGTCTAGTATGTTATCGATATTTGCACCACGAAAAGCATATATGCTTTGGTCGTCGTCACCTACTACACATATGTTGTTATGTGCTTGTGATAGCAATCTCACTAGGTGAAACTGTGCATAGTTGGTATCTTGATATTCATCCACCATAATGTATTTAAACTTATTTTGGTATTTGGATAGAACATCTGGGAAATTGTCGAATAGGTCTACAGTTAGCTTTATTATATCGTCAAAGTCTAGGGCATTGGAGTCCATAAGCTTTTGCTGATATAAAGCGTATATTTTCGCTATATTTTTCAATCTATAATCGTTTTCGCTAATGGAGTTAAGAGTATCCATTGGCGACATTAACTTTCCTTTAGCGGAAGATATTATAGCGGAAACACTTTTCGGCGGAAAGTTCTTTTCCAAAATGTCTAGTTCTAAGATGCAATTTTTTATAAGCTTTTGACTGTCTTTGGTGTCGTAAATAGTAAAGTTATTATCGTATCCTAAAAGGTTTATATGTTGTCTTAATATTTTCAAACATAGTGCATGGAAAGTAGACGCATTAATCATATAGGCTTGTTCACCTAGTGCTGAGAACAGTCTATCTTTTAATTCTTTGGCAGACTTATTAGTAAACGTTATAGCCACTATATTCCAAGGCTTTACAGTTGCTACTGCAGTAGCTTGACGAAGTAGGTCGCTATCTTCGCAAGAACCATCTAAAAATTGTTGGATACACTTTATATCATTGGCACTACCTTGAACGATTTCATCGTAGTAAGCGTTACCAAACATAGTAAGATTGATAATTCTGTTTATGATAACAGAAGTCTTACCACTTCCAGCACCAGCTAATATTAATTGTGGTCCATTAATATTGAATACAGCTTTTCGTTGCTGTGGATTTAAAAAACCAAAGTACTTTTCTAAAGCTTTTCTTTTAAGTTCAATATAATTCTGCGTAGGCATTAAACATTCTCTCCATTCAAAAAATATCTGATATTCATATAAGATTATTATATCACATTTATGTAAGTAAGAAAAGACTTATTTTTATGTTTATAAAAATTTTTTTACAAATTTAATAGTTTTATCAAAACATAATGTCATAATCTTGTTACATGGGTAATGATATATTAATTAACGTCAATTCAAAGTTATTCTTGTAAAGTTTCTTTAAATAGAGTGAATACCTCGGGGTAGAATTTTCTTATAGCAATAGGTGCAAAGTCGTTGTTTACAAACCCATGTACACTTTCGCCAGTAACACAAAGTTCATTAGTGCTAGAGTTTCTAATCTCATACTGGAGAGTTATTTTGACGTTGGTTAGTTTGGTTAGGGTAGTAGTTACGTTAAAGGTATCGCCAAACTTTAGCCCTTTGCGGTATTCTGCACTTACAGATATTACAGGTAGCATTATACCCATACTTTCTAAGTTGTCATAAGCCAACCCATGGAGTTCAAGCCATTCCAAACGAGCCTCCTCCATGTACCTAATATAATTGCTATGGTGGACTATTCCCATTCTATCGGTTTCGTAGTAAGCAACTTTTCTTTCCATAATATAATAACTCCTTTACATACTATGGAACGACAAATAGCCGTTCCATAAATTAATAATATTTTCTATCTATCGAACTTGCATTACACTAAGCACAAGATATATTTTACGAATAGCTTTTCCCATTTGGATTTACTATCGTAAGTGTTATTAGCTAGTGCGTATGCAAATTCGCTAACTATAGTCTTTTCCTCTTGTGAAATGTTTGCGTCGCTAAGTTCAGCCTTTAAGACTAAATCCATAATTTTAGTAAAAGTAGTATTAGTGTCTAGGGTGTTCAAATTAGAAGATACTTCCTTAGCAAACTTCATATAAGGCATAGACTCTTTACGTTCAAAGCCGAGATACTTTAACGTCTGCATGATATACCTATAACTTGCCAACACAGACTTTTTAGTATTCTTACTAGAAATATTTTCAGTCCTCTGTTGGACTATATATTTTCTACGCAAGATAATAAGTCCTACTATTATAGCACAAGTTAAGATTACTGCAAAGATGTGTTTAAGTGTCTTTAAAGTTTTTTCACTTATCAATGGCTTGTGTTCTATTTCTGTTTCTTCTTCGGGCTGTGTAGATGTAGTAATCTCTGTAGTAACATTGGAAACTTCTGTAGAAGTTTCAGTAACGTCTACTACTTGAGTTTCTACAGGTTGGGTTTCGGTTTCTACTGGTTCAGTGGAATCTTCCTCATTAGAATCCTCGGAATCTTCAGCGTTACTGAAATCTTCCATAGTAGGGTTGCCATTGAAACCAGGGGTAAAGTCGTAGTTTACCCAACCTATGTTTTCCATGTAGACTTCTGCCCATGCGTGACCGCAATCATCCTTGATAGTTACATTGTAGGTAGAGCCGTCATAGGCACTGGAGTCGAAGTTGTTCATATCCACATAGTAGCCCTCAACGTATCGTGCAGGGATATCTAACATTCTACATAGAATAGTTCCCGCCGATGCAAAATGGCTACAGTAACCCTTTTTGCCAGTCTTTAAAAAGTATAGCACGAAATCCTCATCTAGAGGGGTTTTACCAGGGGAAAGCGTATACTCATAAGAAGAACACAAAAAGTTTTTAATGTAGTCTAGTTTGGTAGGCACGTCAGCTTTTGAGTTGAAAGTATCGAAGTCTAGGTTGTAGGTATCTAGGTAACTTTGAAAGATATCTTTTATTTCTTCCATAGATTCGTCATCGCCTAACTGTAGATAGTACTCTTTTACAAAATCTTCATAGGAAGTGCTATCAAAGTTTGAGGGCTGACTGTAGCTACTGGAAGATATTACATTCTTTGAAACGATATTTACTACATTTAATGTGCGGTCGCTTTTGCTGTTAAACTTAAAAGTAGTATCCTTAACCGCTGTAAGATTGTCATTTGAGTAGGTTGCATAAGGTATTAAAGAGGCGTTGTTGCTTTTGCTTACACCTGATATAGTCATTTGAAAAGTATCATTACTAGAAGAACTTTGTAAGCCTAGTAAATCTTGAGGGTAGATATTGTTACTCTTAAAAGTATCAAATAGTGGAGTACTATAGACTTTATCGTTTAGAGTGTCCCAACTGTTTCCAGTGTATTTAGAGCCTACATAACTTTTCAAGTATATGTCATCTTTGGGGGTATCCGTAGTGGTGATATTGTAAACATCAACGTGTTGAAATTCAACGCTATCCTTTTGACCGAGAGTGCCACTAAAAGAACTACTGTTCCCAGATGATAACATATTACCGAGCCTTGCAAATAGATATGGCACATTACTAAAATCAAAATTTTCAACAGAATCTTTTATTTCTGTACGAAATTCATTAAGGTTTTGTGAACGTTCATAGCCCGATGCATTTACCAACCCAAAGGATAACAATGCACACACTAAACACATCACCATGCTAGAAATACCAATCTTTTCGGATACCCTAAAGTTGCAATCCGACTTTGCAAAGAAAGAATTACCAACCCTTACAAACCCCGCAGACTTATTTCTAGTACTCTTTGCACTTCCCGATAGTGCCATGCTTAGTATAGCAATCCAGTAACAGACTACCATAAAAAATGCTACATAGTTTGGTACTGCTCCAAAATATATTCCGCATTCTATAAAAGGAAATGTTAAAACAAAACCCATTATGTAGTATTGTCCCTTTATGGTAAACAGACACATTAAGCCAGTTAATAGGAATATACAAAATACTAAAAATAGCGTTGCATATTCGGACTCTATAATTCCACTAGGCACTTGATAGTATTTAGTCCATACACCTGCCTCAAAGACCTCTGTAGCAATGCTATTTGCGACTACTTTAAAGCCTGTAATAAACTCCTCCATGTAGTCTTGCAGTATGTATATATACAGTATCGTCAATGGAAATATTGCGAACAAAGACTTATCGGGGAGTATGGATATTACTGAGAATATTGCAAAAAATAGTACAGTATACATTAATATTTGAGATGTATCTACTGGTATGCTAAATAGTGTTATAAAAGAGATTATAGTGCCTATTAGTCCGCAGAGGGTTATTATTAGCAGTAGCAAAACGTTTGTAGAACTATTTTTGTTATAAGTTATCTTAATGGCATTGCCTATAATTAAACCGCTTTTTATAGAGCTTTCCTCGTTCTTTGTCAACTTTCTTTTTCTTTTAGAAGTCATAATTATCACATCACCGCCTTTATAGAATAAATTCGCTTATACATTCACGAATCTTATTTTCCACTACTTGTATAATCTGTATACCATCATAGGCTAAAAGATTTTCTGAAACTTTTTCATTTGAAACAAAGAACACAGTCTTTTTAGTAGAGTTGAAATCTTCTAAGCTAGATAGCACATTGATATCTAAGATATTAGTAATATATATAGTATGTGAATAGCTAGAGTAGTCGTTGATAGCTTGAAAGTAGTTAAAAGCATATGGGCTATACATTTTGGAAACGCCATTCCTAACCATGCTACCCACTATAGCGAGAGTTTCCTCGTTGGAGTATATACTTTCAATAGAGGCATTTTCATTGTTGCAAATACATATCCTATGGTTGATTTCATTTTCATTTAGTTTTTGAGATATGGATAGCAATAGTTCTGTTATGGTGTCCATTGTGGATATTTTTAATTTTTCGTGGTTTACTATTTCGGGAATAATAACTATAGAGTTAGATATTGGCAAACTGTACTCTTTAACATAGGTTTCCTCATTCTTAGAGGATAGTTTCCAGTGTACACGGTTAAGCCTATCTCCCTCTTGATACTCTCTAATATCGAAAACTTCGGAACTATCGTCACCAGCTTTAACCTTAGAGAATACATCACTTTCTAAAACCTCATTAGAAAAGTTTTCAACTTCCATAGGGATATCATGAAACTTTGGCATAATTAAAATAGAACACTCTTGTTGATGCCTTTTCCTTAAACAGAATAGTTTAAGGTTATCATATATCTTAGTTTGGAAAAGTTTAATGTTTACTATACCACAATATTTAGAATTTATATTAAACGAAACAGTGTTGCTGTTCTTCTGTGTGGATGGCATAGTTATAGTCATCTTGTGGATTTTTCCATCTAGGCTATTGTAATATTCAAACAATAGTACTACGTTTGCCACTGGAAAGATAGACTTATTAGTCACCTTGACGTTTAACTTTATAGGGGTATCTTTTGGTATAGACTTGCTTTTCACATCGAACTTAAATACTAAATTCTTTCTAGCAATGATACTAGTCACTAGGGATGCTATAGGCAACAGTATAGCAAATACTAACACTACTAAAGATAGTTTATCCACATAGAGTATAAAAAAAGCTATCAAGGCGATTAATATAATTGCGTATATTATTCTGTTTATAGTCATAGTATTACACCTTAGTTATTTCTGGAATGGCTACAGTATCTAGAATACTTTGCGATACTTCTTGTGCGGTAACGTTGCCCATTCTAGCTTGAGGACTTAATATCAACCTATGGGATACTACATCATTAAATATAAAGTGAATATCGTCAGGGATTACATAATCTCTACCTTTTAGTAGAGCTACCGCCTTAGATATATTCATTAAAGCTAAAGTACCCCTAGGACTTACACCTAGTTTAATCATATCGTTGTCACGAGTTTTATTTACTAGTGTTGCCACATATTGATATATTTTGTCATCCACATGGACTTGTTCAACGGTATTCTGTAGCATTACGATATCACTGGCTTGTGCCACTTGTTGTACATAGTCTAGTGGGTTAGAATCTTTTTTAGATTTAAGTATATTTATTTCGCTTTCCAAATCGGGGTAGCCCATGCTTAGTTTAATCATAAATCTGTCTAGTTGGCTTTCTGGTAGTAGCTGTGTACCCGCCGAACCAGTAGGGTTTTGGGTAGCTATAACAAAGAATGGTTTAGGGAGTTCTCTAGTCTGTCCATCCACGGATACTTTTCCCTCCTCCATAATTTCTAGTAGTGCGGACTGCGTTTTACTAGAGGTTCTGTTAATTTCGTCTGCTAAGAATAGGTTGCAGTTACAAGCACCATGGCGATACTCAAACTTGCCAGTAGCTTTGTTTAGTATGGTAAAGCCTACTATATCCGAGGGGAGAACGTCAGGGGTAAACTGTATTCTTTTGCAGTCCAGTGAAAAAGCTTTAGAGAACGCCATAGCTAGGGTAGTTTTGCCCACCCCTGGGATATCTTCAAGCAACACATGACCTTTAGATAGTATGGCTAATACTATCTTGATAATAATGTCGTCTTTGCCTATTACAGCCTTTTTAGTTTCTTTTATAACTTGCTGAACTATTTGTATAGCTGTACGTCTATCAAAAGTTTCTTTTTCTTGATTCACATTAATCAATCCTTTCTTTTTGTGTAATGCCTTTATAATTTTAGCATAACTTATTTTGAAAATCAAGTGAAAAAAGGATTTTTAAACCAAACATATAAAAAAGGTATCATCTAGCCGTT
>CAYXNU010000012.1:8106-14688 GCA_964466485.1 uncultured Ruminococcus sp. | reverse complement strand
CCGACTTAAAGTTTATCGCTGACGACAGCATAGAACGTTCTAGCCAAATTAATGAAGTTATTAGAAAAGTAGTACCATTAACCATTAACAACGATGACGAGGAAACAGAAGAAGATTAAAAAAATATTTTCAAATCAAGGGAGGTTTTTTTAATATGTCAAAGTATTTGGATTATATTACAGTCGGTGAAATGATAAAAAAGATGGATGATGTATACATCTTGACACACCAAAGCCCCGATGGCGATACCATAGGTTCGGGCTTTGCACTATACTATGCTCTCACTGATATGGGCAAAAATGCTAAGGTTCTATGTAGCGATACTTTCCACAAAAGGTACAGCTATATTACAGATTCTTACAAGGATACCGACTTTCAACCTAAGTATATAGTATCCACAGACGTTGCAGATACTAAACTTTTAGGCAAACTAAAAGAACTCTATGGCGACGATGTATACCTATGCATAGACCATCACATATCTAATGTGGAGTACGCAAAGTATCTACTACTCTCTCCAAACTCCTCTGCTAACTGTGAAGTTATGTACAAGCTATTCAAAGCTATGGGTATCAACCTAACAGAACAGATTGCTAAGTGCCTATACACTGGTATTGCTACCGATACTGGTTGCTTTAAGTTCAGCAATTGCAACGCAGAAACTCACAAGATTACTAGTGAGATTATGGAGAAGTTTCCTAATATAAACTATGCCGAAATCAATCGCTTGATGTTCGATGTTAAGAGCCTACCTAGAATTAGGGCGGAACGTGAGGCACTTGACAACATCAGTTACTACCTAGATGGACAAGTAGCAGTAATATGTATCACTAACGAGATGATTAACCGTCTAAACCTATCCCCTGACGACTTCGAGGGCTTAACTGGGCTATCCACACAGACCGAGGGTGTAGAAGTAGGCATTACTATGAAAGAGATGGAAAAGAATACTTTTAAGGTTTCGTTGCGTTCTGTGAATGATGTTAATGTATCTAAGGTTTGCCAACAGTTCGGCGGTGGCGGACACGTTAAAGCTGGTGGTTGCAAGTTTGTGGATATGTTAGCGGATGACGTTATATTCGCCCTAGTAAATGCTATAGCAAAGGAACTTGAATAATGAAAAGCGGTATACTATGCATGAACAAACCTCAAGGCTTTACCTCTTTCGATGTGATAGGAAAGCTTAGAGGTATCCTAAAGATGAAACGTCTAGGACACTCTGGCACTCTTGACCCTATGGCTACTGGTGTACTACCAGTGTTCGTAGGGACTGCCACTAAGTGTTGCGATATCCTACCCAACGATGATAAAGCCTATGTTGCAAGTTTTAAGTTGGGGTTTTCTACCGATACACAAGATAGCACTGGTAAGGTATTACAAGAGTACCCCCACAAGGATATTTCTGCTAAGGATATAGAAGATGTGCTATCTAACTTTATAGGAGAGATAGACCAAATTCCGCCTATGTATTCAGCAGTGCAGATTAACGGCAAAAGGCTTTACGAACTCGCTAGAAAGAACATAGTAGTAGAACGTCCTAGCCGAAAGGTTGCTATATATAGTTTGCGGTTGCTATCCTATGACGATGTTACCCAAAGCGGAAAACTAGAAATATCCTGTGGTAAGGGTACTTACGTTAGAACTATCATAAACGATATAGGAGAGGCTCTAAACGTTGGCGGACACATGACGGCTCTAGTGAGAACTTCTGCTAGTGGCTTTACACTCAATGAGTGCTACTCCTTTGAGGATGTGGAAAAGGCTATGCTTAGCGGTACTATCGATGACTTAATAATACCTACAGAAAGACTCTTTGAAACACTACCTAAGATACATCTTAACGAAGTACAAACCAAAGCTTACAAGAACGGTACTAAGCTACCTTTAGAAGAACTATCCCTAAAGGATGGCTACTCTGAGTATACGGTGTACTCTAACGATTTTCAGTTTATAGGCACTGCTAAGGTAGACCTTACCGAAAACGTTTTGCGTATAGGAAAAAACTTTTAATCTGTGCGGAACGGCAAATTGCCGTTCCCTACAAAAAACAACTAAGGGTGGTGTTAAGTTTAATGGATAACTATTCTGTAGCTTTAGGCATTTTCGATGGTGTACATCTAGGACACAAACGGGTTATAGATAAGGCTCTAGCCTACAAAGAACATGGCTTAAAAACCGCTGTGTTTACGTTCTCTATAGAGGATATACCTTTTAAGCACAATAGCCCAGTATTCTACATACTGGATGATACTACTAAAACAGATATTTTAAAGTCTATGGGTGTGGATAGAATATTCTGCCCACGCTTTGAAGAAGTTCACAACATGAGCGGTGAAGATTTCGCTAGGGATATTCTACATAACCAAATACACGCTAAAGCTGTAGTGTGTGGCGAAAACTTCCGTTTTGGCAAGGGTGCTTCTTGTGGCGTGGAAGATTTAAAACACTATGGCACACAGTATGGCTTTACCGTGGAAGTTGTAGAGCCTGTGCTATTCCATGGGGGTGCAATATCTGCTAGTGTTATTCGAGAACTAATAGGTTCTAGGGGTGACGTTAGGGTGGCTAAAGAACTCCTAGGGTATGAGTATTTCATACAAGGAAAAGTTGTACACGGCAAACAGCTAGGCAGAACTATGGGACTACCTACTATTAATCAAACCTTTGCTGAAAGACAACTTATCCCTAAACGTGGGGTGTACTCCTCTAGGGTGGTTATACAAGGCACAGAGTACCCCTCTATGACTAATGTAGGCATTAAGCCTACTGTATCCAGTGAGGGAGTGCCTATCGCTGAAACCCATATAATAGGCTTTAACGGTGACCTCTATGGCGAAACTATAAGGGTATATCTAAAAGACTATATCCGAAATGAAAAAAAGTTCAACTCCATTGAGGAATTGAAGAACGCAATACACAATGATATTCTTATGTGTTCTAAGTAGAATATTGTATAAAATTTTCATAGTCAAGATACACGCTTAACATTAAAGTATCACAAAAAGAAAATATAATAGTGTGTATCATGATTATATTTATAGGAGGGAAAAGTTTTTTATGATAGAAGTAAAAAACCTAACCAAAAGTTATGGTGATAAAAAAGCAGTCGACGGAATATCTTTCACTGTTGAAGATGGCGAAATATTAGGCTTTTTAGGGCCAAACGGTGCTGGAAAGTCTACTACTATGAATATGTTGACTGGTTACATATCGTCAACTTCGGGTACTGCAATGATAAACGGTGTGGATATTTTGGAAGAACCTATTAAGGCTAAAGAGAATATAGGCTACCTCCCAGAGATTCCACCACTATACATCGATATGACTGTTAAGGACTACCTTAACTTTGTATTCGATTTGAAAAAGTGCAAGTTGCCTAGAAAGTCACACCTTAAAGACGTTTGCGAGTTGGTTAAGATTACTGACGTTTATGACAGAATTATTAAGAACCTATCTAAAGGTTACAAGCAGAGAGTAGGTTTGGCTCAAGCTTTAATAGGCAATCCTCCAGTACTAATATTGGACGAGCCTACTGTAGGTCTAGACCCTCAACAGATTATTGAGATTAGAACTCTTATTAAAAAGTTGGGTAAGAAACATACTGTAATACTATCTTCTCACATACTACCCGAAATACAAGCCGTTTGCGATAGAGTTATAATTATCAATAAAGGTAAGGTTGCTGCGGAAGATACTATCGATAACCTATCTAAGTCCATATCTGGCGACCATAGGTTAATCATGCGTATGGACGGTGCTGGTAGAAAAGAAATCATAGAGGCTATTAGAAACGTTAAGGGTATAATATCCGTAAAAGCCGATATGATGCGTGAAGACGAAATTTGGGAGTTTGAAATAGAGGCAGAAGAAGGCGTTGACGTTCGCCGTGGTATTAATGCCGTTTGCCGAGAAAATAATTTCAACATCTTAATGATGAAAAATAACGAAATGACCCTAGAAGATATCTTCTTGAAAATTACTATGGGAGAGTCTATCGGTAGTAATAATAACAATAATAACAACAAGAAAAATAAAGAAAAAGATGGGAGTGCTAAATAATGGGTGCTATATACAGACGTGAAATAGGAGCGTTTTTTTCTTCAGCAATAGCCTACATATTTTTAGGAGTGTTCTACTTCTTTTCTGCATTCTTTTTTAGTATGAGTTGTCTATACTCTGCTACTACAGATATGTCAACAGTGTTTTCATCAATGTTTATGGTAATACTATTCTTAATACCTATATTAACCATGCGTTTGATGAGCGAAGAAAAGAAACAGAAAACAGAACAAGGTTTGCTTACTGCTCCAGTGAGTTTAACAGAAATAGTCTATGGTAAGTATCTATCTGCTATAACACTATATGCTATGGGCATAGTAATATTCTTTGTATATGCCTTGATATTAGCGTTTTTCGGTACGGTGTCGTGGTCTTTGGTATTAGCTAACTGTGTAGCGTTGTTTCTACTAGGTGGGGCTTTTATAGCAGTTGCGATG
Organism: uncultured Ruminococcus sp.; assembly: GCA_964466485.1. GTDB lineage: Bacteria > Bacillota > Clostridia > Oscillospirales > Ruminococcaceae > UBA5884. Next base: position 10,192 of record CAYXNU010000012.1, on the reverse strand, counting down.
TTCATATCCGCACTAACAGAAAACCAAATAGTTGCCGCAATAGGTGGTATATGTGTTCTACTACTACTCTACCTACTAGATAGCATAGCTTCTGCAGTATCATGGGAATGGTTAAGCACCCTACTAGATAAGCTATCATTCTATACTAGATACTATGAGTTTACTCAAGGTCTATTTGATTTATCTAGTGTGCTATTCTATGTTAGTGTAATAGTTCTATTTAACTTCTTTACCGTTAGAGTCTTTGAAAGACGTCGTTGGAGTTAATATTTTTTTGGAGGATTTTTTTAACATGAAGAAAGATAAAAAAGTTGTAGACGAAAATTCTGTAAACGAAACTCCTGAAACTAATGCTACTACTCAAGACGTTTCTACAGAAAGTTCTACACCTAAAGAGGATACTAAAAAAGATAAAAAGGCTAAAAAGGAAAAAAAGGCTAAGAAAGATAAAACTCCTAAGCCTAAAAAAGAAAAAAAGCCTTTGAATACTAAAAAGCTTAAGTATGGTACTTTAGCTACTGTATTTACTGTTATAGTTACTGCTATCATAGTAGCGGTAAACCTAATCGCTCAAGAGGTAACTGAAAGATATGACCTATCTATGGACTTAACCGATGACGATATATACAGCATATCAGATGAAACTATAGAATACCTCAACGGAATAGACCAAAAGGTTGAAATTACAGTTCTAGCCGATGAGAGTGCCTTTGATGACAGCACCCTATACCTAAAACAGGCAGCAGAAGTTATCAAGAAGTATGCTATATACTCCGACGAAATTTCCGTGGAGTTCGTCGATATAAACAAGAACCCTAGCTATGTTACAAAGTTTAAAGAAGATTACAGCGGTGACTTAGCAGAGGGCAACATTGTAGTATACCGTGAGGGTACTGGTGACGATGATGCAAACAGAATTAAAGTTCTAACTTTAAGCGACTTGTTTGAAATCTCTTACGATTCATACGGTAACGCTAGTGTTACACAGTCCAACGCTGAACAAGAGTTGACTTCCGCTGTTATGTACGTTACAGACGCTAACCCTAAAAAGGCTGTGTTAGTATCTACTAGTATGCCAGACAGTGTACAGTATGCCGCACAATCCCTACTACAAATACTAAATACCAACGGTTACGACTTAGAAGAAGTTGACCTACTAACTGAAGATTTAGATTACGACAGCACCGATTTATTAATCATCTGTGCGCCACTAAACGACTTTAACAGTGCTGTAGTAGATAAGATTAGCGACTTCCTATACAATGACGGTAACTTAGGCAAAAACGCTATATACTTAGCTAACTATGACCAAGGTACTACCGATAACATCGATTCATTCCTAGAGGAATGGGGAGTATCTATAGGTAACTACTACATCGCAGAGGGCGACAGCTCAGCAAGTCAAACTGTAGGTGTATACGGCTTACAGAGTGCTATTAAGTCTTCTATAGGTGTAATAGCTAACGACGACTATGCAGACTTAGTATCCGATACTACTCTACCTATTGCAGTACCAGTAGCCCGTCCAATAGATATCCTTTGGGAAACTAACGGCGACAGAGAAACTTCTGTAATTATGACTACTTCTACTACTTCCGCACTAATACCACTAGATGCCGATAGCAGTTTCGATATATCTACTGCTGTTACTGGTGAACAAGTAGTTATGGCTATGGGTAGTAAGTACATCTTCGATGACGACAACAACAAGGTTACTAGTAACGTTTTAGTTATGGGTTCTGCATTCATGGTTGACCCTTACATTACACAAGATACCTCTTACAACAACGGTGAGTTTATACTAAACGCTGTAAACCAAATGACTGGTAAGTCTAACGGTATTACTATCGTTCCTAAGAGTATGTCTATAACTTCTATTAGCATAGATACAGCACAAGTTATGGCTATTAGAACTGTTGTAATGTTTGCAATACCTCTACTAGTAGTCGCTATAGGTGTAATAGTCTACATTAAACGTAGAAACAAGTAACAGATAATTATATGCATGGAACGCTCTTTTGAGCGTTTCTTGTTAAACATATGGAGGTTTTTTTATTTATGAATAAGACCGTAAAAGGGATAATCG
>CAYXNU010000012.1:0-8006 GCA_964466485.1 uncultured Ruminococcus sp. | reverse complement strand
GTTAAACATATGGAGGTTTTTTTATTTATGAATAAGACCGTAAAAGGGATAATCGGGGGCGGAATCTGTTTAGTGGTGTTAGCTGGTGGTTTCGCAGCCCTAAAGTTGACAGATAAGTCCGATAGCACCGAGGATGACGACAGCTTAATCGCTGAGGAAAGCCATGTCTTCTATGAACATGACAGTAGCGAAGTTAATAGGGTAGAAGTCGTCAATTCCGAGGGCGGTTACAACCTATACAGAACTGCCGAGGCTACAGACGACGAAAGTGCTAGTTACGCTATCGAGGGCATAGAGGACTACAAGGCTAACGATACTATAATGTCTACTATACCAAACAACTGTTCTAGTATGGACGCTCTAGTGCTTATAGACGAAAACCCTACAGACCTATCTCAATATGGCTTAGATGACCCTAGTACGCAAGTAACTGTCTACTTTGATGACGACACTACCGAAACTTTTTACATAGGTGATGACAGCCCTGTAGAGGGTTCATATTTCAAAATGGCTGACGATGATGCCGTATACACTGTGGATAGCACCCCACTATATGTATTTACTAAGAATAAAAACTACTTTATATCTAGGGTGTGCCTTGAAACCCCAGACGATGACGATTACCCTATAGTGGAAAACTTAACCGTTCAACGTGCCGACCTAGACTATGATATAGTATTAGAGTACGACCACCGCTCCGATGATGAGGACTATGTGGGCGGTACTATGGCTACTCACATTATGACTTCTCCAGTGTATGCGTACCTTAATGCCGACAACTCCGAGGAGATTACTCACGGAATGTTTGGGCTTACTGGTGACAGTATAGTTAAGCTTTCACCTACAGAGGATGAGTTGACCGTTGCGGGTATCCTTGACAACCCTACTTGTGTAGTTACTATGCAATGCGATGACGGCAACACCTACACTCTAACTATAGGCGACTCTTACACTTCTACGTCCTATGGCGAGGATAGTGCCTATACTGCATACTTTGGCTACTTTGAGGGCGTGGATATACTATTCGCTTTCGATGAGAGTTCTCTACCATGGCTAGACCTAAAACCTACTGATATTACTTCTCAGTTGGTATTCGGAACGTATATCTATGATATTTCAGACTTGACTATAGAAACCGCTGACACTACCCTAAAGTTTGAGGGTTCGGGCGATTCGGACGACTATACTGTAACTCTAAACGGTGAGGATTTCGACTTGAACCGCTATAAGAGTTTCTATCAAGCTTTGATTAAAGCACCCGCTGAAGACCTATACATCGATGAAGTTTCCGGTGACCCTGTGGCTACAGTAACTATAAATCTACAAACCGGTGGTGACCCCGACGTTGTAGAGTTCTACAAGTTGGACGACAGAAAGTGCGTAATAGTACACAATGGTGTACCTAGTTTCTCATGTAGGTGGAGCTTTATAGAAAAGGCTTTATTACCTAATATAGCCAACATCAATGGTGAAGATGATTTTGTAACCAACTGGTAAAAATATTCTGTATTCGACTATCTTTTACAAAAATGTTCCTAAAATGCCACATCTATTGCAATTTTTATTTGTGCGTATTGCTAAAAAATAATAAGTGTGTTATAATTAGAGTGTACCGTATTGGAAAATAATTTGAAAGGTGGTTGATATATATGGATAAGCAACAAGAACATATTAACAACGATTTTCCTACTTATAAGGGTTATCCATTAGTAAGAAAAGAAGATGAGATATATTTTGGCAATATGACCGATGAGTACTTCGTTAGAATGCAAATAATACACAAGAAAAACTATGGCGAAATTAATATTGCGGATAAGATTAGAGTTTACAAAGTTTCTACAAACGAAAAGTTGAACGTTATGGATGCGATTATTCGTAGCGGTGAAAAGACTAATCTATATGAGGCTTTGGACTTAGCTGTGGCATGGCTTAGACGTAAAGAATAACATTACATTAGGGAACGGCAAATCGTCGTTCCCTAGATTTTTTTAAAAAAATATTATAAATGCTATTGACAAATAATATATGGTATGTTATACTATAAACAGTAATTTTTTAACTCCCCTTTTATTTTACCTACCGACTTTGTTTTGCGGTCGGGGTCATTCTCTTTTTTGAGATGATTTATTTTTAAAGCAAAACTATCAATTTTCATTTCTCCTTTAAATTTTTAGTGTTTATGTTACATTAGAAAGAAATATTTTTTTAATATCTTAGCAAACCTATCGAAAGGTAGGGACGCAAAGCCAAGGGTCTAAACTTCTAGCGTGAAGAACGATAGCCGGTTGCAATTCGCCTTTCGGTTTGCGTCGTTGTTCGCAACCGACTTTTTTTTGCAAGGAAAAGTTAATTGATACTAAATTATGATACCACCTTCCTAAAATAAATAAAAAGTACCTCTGCCGATTTAAAATTGCAGAGGTGTCTTGTTTCTGTTAATTAACGCAAATTCGATGTAATGCTATGCTACCGCATGGCGGAACGCCGTGGGTGGCGTTCCGTACAAAAATAATTTGCATTACGATAGCATAATTAAAGATATATCTCCATCTACATCTAGTACCAAAATGCTACCGCTCTTTGTGGAGTTGTAGTCGTCTAAGCCGTCAGCGGTGAGCGTGTAGTCTATAGCGTAGTTTAGCTGATAGTAAGCCGTTAGCGACGTGGATAGCACATAGCCCTCCTGTTCGGATGTAACCTCGTCCAGTTGGTCGATGTAGTTCATGGTGTTTAGAATGCTGTCAACGTCGTTGGGGTATTCTAGGGTAATGGAGTTAAAGGCGAAGTCTGTGTATACGGAGTCCTCGTCGCCGTTGGACTTTAAAAAGTTGTCGCAGTAGGTAGATAGCATATCCTGTAAACTGGAGTCGTTCTCGGATAGGTAGTTTTCCATAAAGGTGTTGTATGCGGAAAGTTGTTTCGATTGGAAAGAGTCGACATCTACTTCAAGCATAGACTGGAAGTATTCAGAAATTTCGGAACACATTTCCTGTGTGATGTAGGAACTTTCACAACTGGTAGGTATAGGCATAGAGTATTCAACTTCAACTTCAGTGTCTGTGGAATCTGTTTCCAGAGTGTCGGTGTCTGCGGTAGAAGTTTCCTCGGTGGTGGTGCTGTCGGTGTCAGTGGAAGTTTCATCAATAGTGGTAGTGTTTTCCTCTTGTGTGATAGAGGTTTCAACTTCTGTTTCTGTGGAAGTATCTTCAGTGTCCGCAGTGGACTCTCCCAAAGTTTGGGTATCTGTAACGTTTTCGGAAGTGTCTTCCAACTGTGCCTCGCTATCGCTTACAGAGGAACATCCAACGGATAACAACGTAGCTATTAGCATTGTTGCTAAAAGTAATCTTCTCATAAAAAAATCTCCTTGTATTTTAAAAAAATTTTATAAGACCATTATAGCACATAATTGCGATAAAAGAACCCACCCGAAAATATAATTAACAAAAAGTTTAAATTTTTTTTCAAAATACTCTTGCATTTTTGAAAATAATGTGTTATAATAATAAAGTCGTTAAGGGAACTTTCCCTTGACCCTTAAATATTATGTTAGAATATTCCGAAATATAGGTGTGCGGGCCCTATGCAACAAGACACCGTGAACCATGTCAGGCGGGGAACCGAGCAGCATTAAGCGGACTGTGTTGTGTGCCGTAGCCAGCCTGCACACCTATGTTTCGGAATTTTTTTAAATGGAGTTGAGTGCGTATATGTATAAAGCTCTTTATAGAAAGTGGCGTCCACAAACTTTTGATGACGTTATATCGCAAAGCCATGTGACAAGTACACTAAAAAATCAAATTGTAGGCAACAAGACTGCTCACGCTTACCTATTTACGGGTTCTCGTGGTACTGGTAAAACTACCTGTGCAAGAATATTCGCAAAGGCTTTATGTTGTACCAACCCACACGATGGCAACCCCTGTTTACAGTGTGAAAACTGCCTTGATGCGGAAAGTTCACGCATTAGCGATATTATCGAAATAGACGCTGCATCTAATAATAGTGTTGAAGATGTTCGTGATTTGCGTGAGGGTGCTGTATATCTTCCCGAACGTTGCAAGTACAAAGTGTATATTATCGACGAGGTGCATATGCTATCTAGTAGTGCTTTTAATGCTCTATTGAAGATTATGGAAGAACCTCCAGAATTTGTTAAGTTTATACTTGCCACTACAGAGATACACAAAGTCCCTGCGACTATACTATCTAGGTGTCAAAGGTTCGATTTTAAGAGGATTCTCCCTGAGGATATATCGGCTAGATTGCTACATATTGCACAAGAAGAAGGCTTTACGCTAAGCAATGAGGCTTCTCTGTTAATAGCTAAGCTATCCGATGGCGGTATGCGTGATGCTATATCAACGTTAGACCAAGCCAGTGCATACTCAAATGAGATTACCGAAGAAGTCGTATCTAATGCTATGGGCATTGCTGGTAGAGAATATCTTTTTGAAACCATTGAGTATATTTGCGACAAGAAAGCAACCGAACTTTTTAATTTGGTGGATTCTTTATATATGCAATCCAAAGACTTATCTATATTCTGTGCGGATGTTCTTTCTCAAATGCGTAACGTGATGGTTCTAAAGGTTGCACCTAACCAGTCTAATAGTTTGGCTTGTATGCCTAGCGAAATCGAGCGTTTAACCAAAATAGCAGATAGACTAAGTTTGGACACGATTTTGCACTACATGAACAGTTTGGAAAAGTGTTACAATCGTTTAGCATATAACGGCAATAAGCGTGTGGAATTAGAGATGTCCTTGATAGATATTTGCAACTACGATAGCACTAAGGTAGTTCAAGCGGTTCAAATGGCTCAGCCTGTTGTGATACCACAAACTATCAGTGGAGATTTTATCGCAAGTAGCGTTAATGCTAATCCCGTGAGTACATCTCCAAATATAAATAGGATTGAGAGTGGCAATGTTGCTCCTCAGCCTAGAATTTCTCAACAAGTGCCAAACACTATGCCTAGTGCTAGTATTGACAGCAATACTTTGACACTACTTAAACAAGACGTATGGCAGAACATTTTAAGCCAAATACAAAGACTTAGCCCCGGCTTGAATGGTGCTTTGCATGGCTCTATTGCCCATGTGAACGATACCGTATTAGCCATAACTGTGGACGAAAATACTTATATAGATGTTATTAAGCATAACATAAACTTTATAAAAGATGTCGTGTCGCAGAACCTAAAAAGGGACTACAAAGTATTTGTTAGGACTAGAAAAAACGGTAATAGTACCCAAAATGTTGGGTTAAAAAACAGTGTCAACGACCTTATAGATAGGGCTAAAAATAACAATATTCCTATTGAACAGGTTGACTGATACTTAATAGATTATAAAAATTTATAAATTAATTATAAGGAGTTTTTCATATGAAAGCAAGAGTTCCAAAAAATGCTGTGGGCAACAATCAACAAAATATGCAAGCTATGATTAAACAAGCCCAAAAAATGCAAGACCAAATTACTAAACTTCAAGATGATATCGAGTCAAGAGAGTTTACTGCATCCGTTGGCGGTGGCAATGTAGAAGTAGTTCTAAAGGGTAACAAGAAGATTACTAGCCTAAACATCAAGCCTGAATGTGTAGACCCTGAAGATGTTGAAATGCTACAAGATTTAGTTATTGCAGCTATCAACGAGGCTGTTGAAAACATCGAAAAGACTACTGAAGAAGAAATGTCTGCTATTACTGGCGGTGTTTCCCTTCCAGGATTATTTTAGTAGATAATGGCTGACTATACAGCTTTACCTTTAACTCTTTTGGCTGAACAGTTCGCTAAACTCCCCGGTATAGGAATGAAAACCGCTAAGCGTTTAGCTTACCATGTAACCACTATGAGCAATGCGGATGTACAAGCTTTTTCTAACGCTTTAATAGACGTGAAGAACAACATCCACCTTTGCCAATCTTGCCAAAACTTTACAGAAAATAGTATATGTCCTTTGTGTGGCGACTCTAACCGAGATAAGTCTATTATATGTGTAGTTGAAACACCTCAAGATATAAACCTATTTGAAAAGAGTGGAGATTTTAACGGCTTATACCATGTATTGCATGGGTTGATATCACCATTGCGTAAGGTTGCACCACAAGATTTAAAAGTGTCAGAACTTTTAAAAAGGGTTCAAGATGGTTCAGTAAAAGAAGTTATTATGGCAACGGATTCAACTGTCGAGGGCGACGCTACTGCTATATACATAGCTAACCTTTTAAAGCCTTTGGGCATTAAAGTTACACGTTTGGCTTTTGGTATTCCAGTGGGTAGTTACATCGAGTATGTGGACGATGTTACCATAAACAAAGCCCTAGAAAATAGGAATGAAATGTAGATTATCATAAAAAATCGGTATACTGTTACTAGTATACCGATTGCTTTTTTTTAGAATATAAAAAATGCGGAATGGCTTTGAATATAAAAAAATGCGGAACGGCGAATCGCCGTTCCCTACTAATCTTTTAGTTTTCTGCCGTGGTTGTCAGTGAATGAGCCACTAATTATCTTTACTAGGTCTACGATATTGCCTATGCCAAAAAGCCCATAGGTACACAAGTATAGTATACCACTAAGTATATGCCCAGTGTAAAACCTATGCAAACCACTAAGTCCAAAGAAACCTAATGCACATAGAACAGCGGAAGTAGTCTTGCTCTTGTCGCTTAAGTTAGCGTTGTTGTTGATGTTTATGCTGTTAATATATGTGTTATTCTGCTGATAAGCCCCGCCACTTAGCTGTTCGACTTGCCTACCACACATAGTGCAAACTACCGCATCGAATGGGATAGTACCACCACAAAACTTACAAAACTTAGTAGCATTAGGGTTGTTGTAGTTGTTTCTAGCATAGTTGCTACTTTGGAATGGCGAATTGTTATGGTTGGTAGTTGCTAGTGGTTCGGTCTGTTGGTACGTTTTCGGAACGTCTTGACTTAGATGTCTAGGGGCTTCCTGTTGGTAAGTTTGTGTAGGTTGAGAATACTGTTGGTTGTAGTCTTGTTGTGTAGGTTGGTAATCGTAACTATAGTCGGGGGTTTCTTGAGGGATATCTTCGGGCTTAGAGAGTGAAATCTTACTCTTTTTAGGTTGATTTTCCATAAAATCGCAATCCTCCTTTATATTACAACACGGAACGCCCTCACTGTCGTATAGGACGTTCCTTATAGAAAAGTAATCTTATTTGATACTACTTAGCAATAACTCTAACCTTAATAATGTTTGCGTTGCTTTCGATTTGGTTTACTAGTTCAGCAGAAACGTCACCGCTTACATCTAGGATAGTGTAAGCAAAATCTCCTCTGGACTTGTTTACCATATTTTCGATATTTACACCGCTATTGCCCATAGCAGAAGTAATCTTAGAAACTGTATCAGGTACATTCTTGTGAATGATACAAACCTTAGTACCTACAGCGTTTAGGCTTACGTTAGGTAGGTTTACGCTATTAACGATGTTACCGTTTTCTATGTATTCGATAAGTTCGTTTACTGCCATAATAGCACAGTTATCTTCGCTTTCAGGGGTAGAAGCTCCTAGGTGTGGGATAGCTACGATATTTTCAACACCGACAGTGTTTTCGTTAGGGAAGTCTGTGATGTACTTAGCAACCTTGCCACTCTCTAGTGCAGATTTAATATCAGCGTCGTTTACTAGTTCGCCACGAGCAAAGTTTAAGATTCTAACGCCGTCTTTCATTTGAGCGATAGTTTCAGCGTTGATAAAGCCCTTAGTATCAGCGTTGCATGGAACGTGAATAGTTAAGTAGTCAGCCTCTTTGTATACGTCTTCGTTGGACTTTACTACCTTAACGTTTGGTGATAGTGATAATGCACCATCTACGGATAGGTAAGGGTCTACACCTACTACTTTCATACCTAGGCCTATTACTGCATTAGCTACTAATCTACCGATAGCACCTAAGCCGATGATACCTAAAGTCTTGCCACTAAGTTCTGGACCTACAAACTGTGACTTGCCTTTTTCTACTTGC
>CAYXNU010000011.1:0-16170 GCA_964466485.1 uncultured Ruminococcus sp. | reverse complement strand
CACAAAAAAAACCTCTACCCAACCTAGAAGAAAAAAAAATTTTTCGTGATTGCTCTCAGAAAAAAAAAAAAAAAAAAAAATTTCATGGTTCTAGTACTAAGCATTAACTTAGAAACTATAAACAAAAAAAAAGGAGATATTAAGCTTATGAATTTCAGCTGTAACAAAAAGGAACTATCCGATGCTATCAACAATGTTTCAAAGGCAGTTCCTAGTAAATCATCAATACCTCAACTTGAGGGAATTAAACTTTCCCTAGAAGGCAATAACTTGACTCTAACTGGTTACGACCTAGAAATGGGAATCACCACTACGGTACAAGTTACAAACTTAGACAACTCTACTGGGGAGTATGTTATCAACTCTAGGTTGTTCTCTGACATGGTTAAGAAAATGCCATCCAATGACTTGAAAGTGAACGTAAACAAAAACAACGACATGAAAGCTCACCTAAAAGCAGAAAACACCAACTGCAAAATAGCTGTCATATCTGCAGAGGATTACCCTGAATTTCCTGATACGTCTAGTGGCGATAGCATAAGCGTACCACAAGAAACCCTAAAGAACATGATTCAACAAACAATCTATGCGGTATCTATAAGCGATATAAAGCCTATCCTAACTGGTGAACTCTTTGAGATAACATCCGAGGGAGAATTTAACCTAGTAGCTATCGACGGTAAAAGATTATCCGTTAGACACGAAAACATAGCTTGTAATCAAGATATTCACTTTGTAGTGCCATCTAAGACTCTTGACGAAGTAGCTAAGCTTTTAAGCGAAGATGTAAATGCTACTGATTGCAAAATCATCAGTACTGGTAGGCATATAACTTTTGAAATCGGCAACTACAAAATCATATCTAGGCTATTAGAGGGAGAATTTCACAACTACAGGGGCAGTATTCCTCAAAGCTTTTCTACCGAGGTAATTCTCAAAGTTAAGGACTTAACCGAATGCTTAGAGAGATGTTCATTGCTAATAAACGAAAAGAACAGGTCACCAGTAAAGTTAAACTTCAAAAACGACGTTTTGAAAATAGTTTGTGAAACCCCACTAGGTAACATAGACGAAGAAATAAGCATTAACATGAGCGGTGACCCATTGCTAGTAGGACTAAACAACAAGTTCTTACTAGACGCTCTTAGGGCTTCTAACTGCGACGAAGTAAAGATTATGATGAACACTCCAATTAAGCCATTAATCATTGTGCCATTACAGTCCGATAGCTTTACTTTTCTACTAATGCCTATTCAGCTAAAAGAAAATACCCTCTAGACAGCCTACAAGGGGTCAAAATCAAACGTTTGGCATTTAACCGTAAGATTAGCTACCTAAAAACTAAAGCCTTATTTTGAGGCTATTAGGTGGCTCTACAGCGATTTTATATTTCAAGTATTTTCAAGCAGTAATAGTTTTATAAAAAAAATTTCAAGGCGTATAGCGAATAACATTTGCAATTAAACTATCCTTGCTAGAATCGTCTGTAGTGGCTCTAATAGGCTCAAAATCAAGCGTTTGACATTTGTTCACAAGATTAGCCCCCTAATAGCTAAAACCTTATTTTGAGCCTGTGAAGTGCCTCTACGTTGATTTGGATTTTTTAACAATTTAAAAATTATAATTGCAAAAGCTTTTAAAATCTGCTATAATATATTTACGGTTTTCAATAAACCCTTTTTGCAAAACAAAAATATGTTTTTCTAGACTTAGTTTATAATATCGCTTGTAACAGCACTGAGATGCTCAAAATCGAACGTTTGGCATTTGCCCGTTAAGTTAGCTACCTAAACTTAAACGCTCCATTTTGAGGCTCTCAAGTGGCTCTATGGCGATTTACTCTTTTAACCATAAAATCACAAAAGAAAGGATTTGATTTCTGCAATATGGAAAATATGGAAGTGAATATTAGCACTGAATATATCAAGCTTGACCAACTGTTAAAGTTTGCTGGACTTACAGATACTGGTGGCTTAGCTAAAGAGATTATCCAAGAAGGACTGGTAAAAGTAAACGGGGATGTCTGCACCATGAGAGGTAAAAAAATTCGTGTTGGCGATGTTATCACCGTTGAGGGTTATCAAGTAACCGTTAAGTAAATGTTTGTAGAAAATTTTTCAACAGATGGCTTTAGAAACCTAAAAAACGTTAGCATATCCCTAGATAGGCACTTGAATATTATCACAGGGAATAACGCTCAAGGAAAGACTAACTTAATCGAGGCTATATACGTCTTGACGGGCTGTAAAAGTTTTAGAAATTCCAAAGAAAGTGACTACATCAACCTTGAAAACTCTATGGCAGAGATTAACTTGAGTTTTAACAACTCTAAGCGTTCTCAAACTATCGAGTGTAGTTTTACACGTTCTAGGGGAAAAGAAAAATCTTTCAAGCTGAACGGTGTGCCTTTAAAGGGTTCTTCCGAACTCTTTGAGCAGTTTAAGTGCATAGTCTTTATGCCCGATGATGTCGAATTGATAAAGGGTTCTCCCGAAAAGCGTAGAAACTTCATAGACCTCTGCTACTGTCAAATCCAAAATTCCGCATTGGATAAACTCCGCAGATTGGAACTATTAACCTCTCACAGGAACGCTCTACTCAAGTCGATAGCTATTGGCAAGGATAGCCCTAAAAGTTTAGCCCCATGGAATATTCAACTTGCAGAAGTTGGCACATATATATCTTATATGCGTTACAAATATACCAATATGCTATCTAAAAAAGCCACTGAACTATACTATGAAATCTCAGGAAATTCTGAGAACCTTACTGTGGATTATCAGTCGAATATCTTCTCTAAAGATGACTTCGCTAACGGTTTAACTAAACCCCTAGTGCAAAAGTACCTCGATACCCTTAACAGGCGTATCAGTGAGGATATTAGGGCAGGGTATACTCTTAGTGGAACTTCTAGGGATGATATTATCTTTAGGATAGACAACCTACCAGTTAAAACTTTTGGCTCTCAAGGACAAAAGAAAAGCACTGCTATAGTTATGAAACTCGCTCAAGCGGATATATACTCCCAAAAGACTAAAGAAACCCCTATAGTCCTACTAGACGATGTTATGGGAGAGTTAGACGTTCAAAGGCAAAAGTATATCTGTTCCATACTGGGAGATATGCAAGTTTTTATCACTGTATGCAATGAGGAACTTTTTATTAACCATTCGTTGGCTAAGGTTTTCGTGGTAGAAAACGGCTCTGTTTTCGAGAAAGGAAGTTGCTAAATGATAGTCCATATAGGTAATGAAATTTCTATAAACTCTCACGATGTTGTGGCTATTTTCGATATAGAAAATACTTCAACGGGTGGTATTACTAGAGAATTTTTAAACCATGCTAGTGATACTTTTCAAGTCATAAATGTATCTTACAATATGCCTAAAAGTTTTATAATTTGTGAAAACTCTAAAGGTGTTAAGATATTATATATTACTAACGTTTCAGTCAATACGTTAAAAAATAGGTTTAACTCTAGTTCAGCCTATGGATTAACTAAAAGCGTGTAAATGTTTTAGTTAAAGTATGCTTTTAGACAACCCTTAGTTGGTACTTAATTACATACCATTTTGCGGTTGAGATATTGGAGGTAATTTTTTTAATGAAACAGTATGATGAAAATCAAATACAGGTTTTGGAGGGCTTAGAGGCTGTTAGGGTTCGCCCTGGTATGTATATAGCTTCTACTGGCTCTGCTGGACTCCATCACCTAGTATACGAAATAGTCGACAATGCTATAGACGAGGCTCTTGCAGGGTATTGCACTGAGATTAATGTGGAAATCCTGAAAGACAATATAGTTAGGGTCACTGACAATGGTAGAGGTATTCCAACGGGTATCCATCCCACAGAGAATATATCTGCTTTAACTGTGGTGTTTACTAAACTCCATGCAGGTGGTAAGTTTGGCGGTAGCGGATACAAAGTTTCGGGCGGTCTACATGGTGTAGGTTCGTCGGTAGTAAACGCTCTTTCGGAATGGCTTGAGGTAACCGTAAAAGACGGCTCTAAGGTGCATTACCAACGCTTTGAACGTGGTGAATACTCCCAGCCTGTTAAAGTTATCGGGGAAACCAACGAAACCGGTACTACTGTAACTTTCAAGGCAGACAACACCATATTTACAGAAACTACTACTTATGACGCTGAAATCTTACTTAAAAGACTTCGTGAACAAGCATTCCTAAATGCGGGGTTAAAGATTACCTTTTCAGACCTTAGAAACGATGATGAGCCATTTACGGAAGTTCTCCACTATGTGGGCGGTATTAAAGAGTTTGTAGAGCATATCCACAAGACTAGGGGCTTAGAACCTCTATCCGAGAACGTTATATACTTAAGCGGTTCTAAGGGTGACAGTTCTGTGGAAATAGCTATGCAGTACAACGACAGCTACAACGATTTAATACTTTCGTTTGCAAATAACATCCATACCGATGACGGCGGTACTCATGAGATTGCTTTTAAAAATTCGTTGACTAAAGTATTAAACGAATATGGCAAAAAGTTCGGACTACTTAAAGAGGGTGAAAAACTCCTAGGGGACGACGTTCGGGAGGGCTTAACCGCTATAGTTTCCGTTAAGCTAACCAATTGCGAGTTTGGTTCTCAAACTAAGAATAGGCTAGGTAATACCGAAATTAAACCAGTAGTGGAAAATGTAGTCAACGAACAACTAATGTGTTACCTTGAGGAAAACCCAAACGTAGCAAAGGCTATCTTTGAAAAGTCGCTATCCGCACAGAAAGCCCGTGAGGCTGCTCGTAAGGCTAGAGAAACCGCTCGTAAAAAGTCCGCTATGGAAAGTGCTTCCCTCCCAGGAAAACTCGCTGACTGTTCCGAACATGACAACGAGTATACGGAAATCTACATCGTTGAGGGTGATTCCGCTGGTGGTTCTGCTAAAGAAGGCAGAGATAGACGTTATCAAGCTATACTACCTCTTTGGGGTAAGATGCTAAACGTAGAAAAAGCCCGTATCGATAAGGTTTATGGAAACGAAAAGCTTATGCCAGTAGTTACCGCTTTGGGTACTAGTATAGGTGAGGATTTCGATATTTCTAAGTTACGCTATGGCAAAGTAATTATCATGGCGGATGCCGATGTAGATGGCTCTCACATTAGAACGCTATTGTTAACGTTCTTCTTTAGGTTTATGCGTCCATTGATAGAAAATGGTAACATATACATCGCACAACCACCGCTATTTAAGGTGTTTAGAGGTAAAGAACACAAGTATGCTTTTTCCGATGAGCAACGTGATAAGTACATCGCTGAGCTATCCGAAAACGGCAGATATAAAGTTGAAGTTCAACGCTATAAGGGTCTTGGTGAGATGGATTCGGAACAGCTTTGGGAAACTACTATGAACCCCGAAACTCGCACTATGATTAAAGTTGAAATGGATGATGCAGTTAAGGCAGATGAGATTTTCACCATACTTATGGGTGATAAGGTTACTCCTAGACGTGAATTTATAGAAAAGAATGCAAAATATGTTAGTAACCTTGACGTTTAATTAAATTCCATATATAATAATATATAACAGCTACAAAGTTTGACCATTGTGTGTTTAACACTAAAATATTTATTTTAAATTTTTATTAAAAGGAGATTTTTTATTATGGGAAAAGTTGGTTTTGGAAATGGTGCACCTATCTTACAAAAAGAGTATTCTATTCCACCACATATGTACGATAGTGCTTTTAAGGATTACCAAAAGAAGTTTGTGTATCCAATGAATTATATTATTACTGCTGTATGTGCCGTATTAGCTTTACTAGGTATTATTCTAGTAGCTACTGGCAAGTCTGCTGTACTAATATTAATTTCTGTGCTTTGCATTGCGGTAATTGTTGGTCTATGGATGTATACTGGCAATGTTAGAAAGAAGTTCGTGCAGAGTGTCGCTCAATGCAGAGATGAACGCCAAACAGCACAGTTTTTCGATGAGGGCATTATAATCACTAGTATACCAAAGGGTAGCTCTAGCACCGATGGTGTTCAAACTGTTGTGGATTTCACTAAGGATGAAGTAAAGATTTTGGATAGAAGATACTACTTTATCGCTTATGTAGTTAAGTCTACATTCTGTATTATTCCAAAGAAAGTTTTTGATGCTTCTGAGGAAACTACTTTAGTTAAAGGTTTCCAAAAGAAGTTGGGAAAGAATTACATAAAGTAATATACGTTCGATAGATTAAATTGTATGGAACGGCGATTCGCCGTTCCGAATGTATCGAATAGTACGCTTTTATGTATTCAACTCATGGAAAGGTGTGTATTAAATTTGTACGATAAAAGCAAACTTAATATTCGTCATGTGGATATTGAAAAGGAAATGAAAAAGTCTTTCTTAGACTATTCTATGTCGGTAATAGTTTCTCGTGCTTTGCCAGACGTTAGAGATGGTCTAAAGCCTGTCCATAGAAGAATATTATATACTTTACATGAAAACGGGTTGACTCCCGAAAAACCATACCGTAAGTGTGCCGATACCGTTGGTTCGGTTTTGGGTAGGTATCATCCACATGGTGATAGTTCTGTATATGACGCTCTTGTGCGTTTGGCACAGCCATTCTCACTTAGATATCCATTGGTAGACGGTCACGGAAACTTCGGTTCTGTAGATGGCGACCCACCTGCGGCTTACCGTTATACCGAGGCTAAAATGTCTAAAATAGCCGTTGAAATGCTTACAGATATTAACAAGGATACTGTAGACTATCAACCTAACTACGACGACAGACTACAAGAACCTATAGTGTTACCCTCACGTTTTCCAAACCTTTTGGTTAATGGCTCTATTGGTATAGCTGTAGGTATGGCTACTAATATACCACCTCACAACTTAGGCGAGGTTATAGACGGTATCAACTTAGTTATGAGTGACCCCGATTGCTCTTTTGAAGAACTAATGCAAGTTATTAAAGGTCCTGACTTTCCTACTGGTGCTATGATTATGGGCAGAAGTGGTATACGTTCTGCATATGCTACTGGTAAAGGCAAGATTACTCTTAGGGCTAGAACTGAGTTTGAGGAGATTAAGGGCAGAAACTGTATAGTAGTCACAGAGATTCCTTACATGGTTAATAAGGCTAGGTTGGTTGAACATATATCCGAGTTGGCTAAAGATAGAAAGATTGAGGGTATACATTACGTTAGAGATGAGTCCGATAGGAACGGTATGCGTATAGTTATCGAACTTAAAAAGGACGCATCTGCTAGTATAGTCTTAAATAAGCTATTCACATATACACAACTACAGGATACTGTAGGCGTAATTATGTTGGCTCTTGTGGACGGTCAACCTAAGGTTTTAAACCTAAAAGAAATGTTAGTACACTATGTAAACTTCCAAAAAGAAGTTATTACAAGACGTACTAAGTTTGACTTGAAAAAGGCTGAAGAACGCTCACACATATTGCAAGGCTTTGTTTTAGCTAGTGATTACATCGATGAGGTTATATCCATTTTGAGGGCATCTAAGAACATACCCGAAGGTAAGGCTAACCTTATTGAACGCTTTAAAGATATCGATATGTCTAAGTTGATAGACAGAGCAGACGTTAAGTGTGAGTATTCCGTAGGACTTTCCGAGGCTCAAGCTGAAGCTATCGTGCAAATGAAGTTCGGTCAATTGACTGGTTTGGAGCGTGACAAGATTATCAATGAACTTGTCGCTCTATATGAAAAGATTGCTGACTTTAAAGACATCCTAGCTAACGACTATAGAGTATGTGAGATTATTAGTCAAGAACTTGCTGAAATTAGAAGAAAGTTCAACGACGAAAGACATACATCCATTGAGAATGTTGACGGTGAAGTTGACATTGAAGACTTAATTCCTGTTGAGGATTGCGTTATTACTTATACTAATATAGGCTATATTAAGCGTACTTCTTTGGATACCTACAAAACTCAAAAGCGTGGCGGTAGAGGTGTTTCGGGTATGAAACAACGTGATGAGGATTTCGTAAACGAAATGTTTATAGCATCCACCCACGATAATGTGTTGTTTATATCCAACAAGGGTATCATGTACAAGCTAAGAGGCTATGAAATTCCAGAGGGTACTAAGAACGCTAGGGGTGTAAACTATATCAATCTATTGCCACTAGGCGAAAACGAAAAGATATCCGCTATGCTTAAAACCCCTGACTTTGATGAGAATAAGTTTTTGGTTATCGTTACTAAAAACGGTAAGATTAAACGTACTCGTCTTTCGGACTACAAAAACGTTAGAAAGAAAGGTTTAATCGCTACCGCCCTAGACGACGGCGACGAAATAGCCGGTGTACGTCTTACTACTGGCGACAATGAGTTATTGATAGCTACTAAACTAGGTAAGATTATTCGCATTAAAGAGAGTTGTGTTCGTAGTAGTTCAAGAATTTCACACGGTGTTAGGGCTATGAAGTTGGCTACTGGTGACGAAATAGTTTCTATGGCTCGTGTGCGTGAAAACGCTACAGTATTAACTATCACTGAAAATGGCTTTGGCAGAAGAACCCCTCTCGATGCCTACAAACTACAAAACCGTGGTGGTGTGGGTATTATCAACTATAAGGTTTCTGACGTTAAAGGAAATATCTGTGGTATTAAGGTAGTTGACGAAACTGACGATATCATTATGATTTCTACTGATGGTATTATTATCCGTATTAAAACTAGCGATGTTAGACTTATGAGCAGAGTTGCTGGTGGTGTAAGAGTTATGCGTCTATCTTCACCAGATAGCAAGGTGGTTACTTTTACCCATGCTGAACATGACGAAACTATCGAAACCGATACGGTAGACGAAACTACTATAGATTACGGCGATACTGATGCCGAAATCGAAACTGAAGAAAATCAAGAATAAAATTTTATGTAGGGGACGGAAGTTCGCTATTCCGTATCTTGAACAAATAGTAAATAATGTTGTTCCGCTTTACACATACACGGAATGCCTATTGATGTTCCCTACATAAATTTTAATATATTAAAGGTTAAAGGGTGAATGTTATGCTATCAGGGTTGTTGGAAAAGCACCAGTGTGCGGATTGCCGTTACTGTTGCGTATTCGATAGGCTCGACTTTTGGGAAATGCCTTCACTTTTAGAGCCTACTGCAAAAGCTATCCTAAATATGAACGCTGACGTTTCTTTGAACCGTCAAGGCAGTGTGTACACTTTTGACGATAAAAACCTAACAGAAGAACTATATCCATGCCCCGCTTTAACTGACAAGGGTTGTGGTCTACCTAGTGAACTAAAACCCTTTGAGTGTTCTATTTGGCCTTTTAGGGTTATGGAATACTGTGGGGATATGGTTTTGGCAGTATGTACCGACTGCGAAAGCTTGAAAGATGTTTCTGTGCAAGTGGTGGACAACTTTGCTAATTCTAAGGTTAGGGCGGTAGCTTTTGACTATGCTAAAAAGTATCCACAGATGGTTAAACCTTACCATGGCAACTACAGGATAGTGCCTTGTGAATAATTAGGGCTTATATGGGAATACTACCCCTAAAAGGTGGTGATTCTCTATGGCAAATATTACTCCTAAAGAGTATAACCAAATGAGCGACAACGCTTCTCCAAAGTCCAATGTGGTGGTAGATACTCTTAAAGCTTTTCTAATAGGTGGAAGTATCTGTCTAGTAGGTGAAGTTATATTGAAAGTTTACCAAAGTTTTGGTTTGGACAAGGTTGCTAGTAGTTCATGGACTTCTGTTACTTTGGTACTAATATCCGCTATACTTACGGGGCTAGGCTTGTATGAAAAGTTAGCAAAGCACGGTGGTGCGGGGACTCTAGTACCTATTACAGGTTTTGCTAATGCTGTAGTTTCGTGTGCTATTGAAAGCAAGTCAGAGGGGCTTATACTGGGCGTTGGTGCAAAGATTTTTACTATTGCTGGTCCTGTGATACTGTATGGTACAGTAGCCTCTGTGATATATGGTATAGTGTATTGGTTCATAACAAGATAAAATATGGAATGGTTTTTAAGCCATTCCATTTTTTTGTGATATTTAAGTTATGAAACTTATAATTATAGTTCGTTGATATCTATCATCTGTAGGAGGTGCTTTTTGAGTAGTAGCAAGTCCACAGAAGTAATATCATCGTCACTGTTGATGTTAGCATTTATAAGGGATTGTTCGTCAGTTATTTCTTCCATCTGTAGTAGATGTTTTTTGAGTAGTAGTAGGTCTACAGCGTTTACTTCGCCGTCTAGGTTTACGTCACCTAGGAGTTTAGTAGTAGTGCTATCACCACTAACAGTAGTGGTAGTAGTAATATCAACATCGGTAGTAGTATCGTTGGGTGTTGTAGTAACATCTGGGGTAGTAGTGGTATCAGTAGATTCGCTACTTATGGATACTACTTCGTCAGTATTTCCGTCAAACTCTACTGTTAGGGTATCGTCCACGGATACGGATTCATAGTAGCCTATAGTATCTAAGTTTATGCTAACTGTGGTATCATCGTCAAATGATACTGTAATATCATTGCCTTTAACTTCTGTTACAGTACCCACCTTTGAATAGTTATCCTTATCAGTAGTAGTTACTGTTGTGGTAGTCTGTTCAGCGGTTGTGGTAGTAGTTGTTGTAGTTGTAGTAGTGGTAACAGTTCCCGAAATTTCTTTATCGGATAGTCTGCTATATATGATACCTACGCCTACAGTACTCATATAGAAAGTGCCGTATTCGTTCATGTCACCAACTATAAAGTTACCGTTACCAGTACCACCGAATTGGTGTTCGTCGTCGTTTACTCTAAACCATGTGTAACCGCCATCAGTAGAGGCATATATTCCCTCGGTGTCGTCGGAAGTAGGTCTGCCCCACATATATAGTGTATTAGGGGAGTCGTCATCCTTAGGAGCGCCGTAACCTACAGTCTTGCAGTAGTATACGTTTAGGTTTTCTACAGTTTGACCCTTATTAGTAACGTGGTATAGTCCATACCAACCACCCGCAAGTATGATATCGTCCTCGCCTAGATATGCTATTCTAGCAGCAGAGTCGCAACCGTCGTAGGTGCATATGTTTATAGCAGATGAGAAAGTCTTACCATAGTCAGTACTTACATATAGCTTGTAGTATGGTGCGTCTGTGGAGGAGTATGGGTTTGTATAGTAACCGTATGCATACACTAGTGATGGGTTCTCTAAGTCAACAAAAGTGTAAGGTACGCTTTGATAGTACACTCCACTAATGTTACAACTAGTCCAAGTAGCACCGAAATCGTCAGTGTAGGATACTCCACCAGCTACCGCATGGAATATTCTATAAGTGCCGTCCTCTAGTTGTGTGATGGCAGCCTTACCACCCTCGCCACCAGGGCTAGACATTTGAGTCCATGTTTCACCAGCATCCATGGAATAGTATGCAGGTTCTTGATGTTCTGAGAACCTAACCATTACTTTAGGGTCTGATGGGCAATAAGCTATCGCACTAGTAGAGCCTATGTTTGGAGTGTACTGTTTGCTTTCAGTAGGTGAGTAGTGTATAAAGCCATCGTAGTCGCCTATAGCAGAATATACATAGCCATCGGGTACGCTAACCATATCTAAGGCTACTACTTCTTCTATGCCGTCCGCATGGAAATAGTACTGTGGACACTCTGCCCAAATGTCGTCACAAGTGAATATACCGTTACCGGAAGTTACCCAAACCTTACTAGAATCTCTAGGGTCCATAACCATACAGCCAGTCCAGTGGATTGCCTTACCGTCTACCCATGATACTCCGCCGTCCTGTAGGTAGTCAGCTTGTAGAGGTCCACCCCAACTAGCTTCATTACCAGGGGCAAGTTGAGTCCATGTTTTACCGCCGTCAGTAGAACGGAAAGTTATATCGCCCCACGCTACGGCATCGTTTGCCCAGTCGTCTTCAGTCCAAAGTTGTGAGTACCACAAACCACAAGTAGTAGCTACTAACTTCTGTGAATCGTTAGGGTCGCTGTATACCGCACCAAATGAGTTTGTAGTAGGTGAGATGTTATCTACTGTGCCGTCAGCTATGTTGTAACGGTAACATCCACCGTTGCCACTAAACGACAACGAACCCGCATAGGATATCAATACGTTGCCGTCAGCGTCTAGGTTGAACCTAGATGGGTAAGTATCGGTAGGTAGGTCTTTGCTTAATGGCTCAAAAGTTTCGCCGTTGTCGGAAGATACATATACACTAGTCTTTCCTAGCACGGATACTCCTACGAATAGTTTGCCATCGGAGAATATTAGAGAGGATACACCGTTAGTTGAATTGTATGCTGTACCGTCTGAGTCCACGATATTTACTATGTTGTTGTCCCATGTAGGCCAGTTAGTAGTACCAGTAAATAGTCCTAGGCTTTGGAAACCGTCAACATAAGCCCACGTTTCGCCACCGTCTGTAGACCTTACTAGACCGCCAGTTCTACCGCCACAGTAGATAGTGTTAGGGTCGTCGGGGTCTACAACTAATCTTTCACCAAAGTGACGACCGTCGCCGTTAGCGTGAGTCTGTATTAAGTCTGTAACGTCTGCCTCTGTGAAAGTTTCGCCACCGTCTGTAGTCTTAAATATGACACTCCTTGCACCGCTAAAGTATGCACATCCACAGTAGAAGTATACTGTGTTGTCGTCTGTAGGGTCTATGGCTATAGCCTCAACGCTAAGGAATCCTTTATCATCCTCGGATAGAAAACCGAATAGCTGTTCCCATTCTTCAGTATCGTAATTATATTTATAAGCACCGCCAACGTCTGTACGAGCGTACATTACATCGTTACCCGTTACTATACCAGATACAAAACCACCACCAGTGATTTCTACACCGTCCCATTCACGGACACCTTCTTCGGTTTCAACGTAGTGAGAGTACGCTTCTACTTGTGTATCTTGTGTTATGCTATTAAAATCTGTAAACATGAAACTTGTACACATTACCACTAAAGATATAGCCATAGCTGATACCTTTAAATATTTTCTCGACATAATTAATCTTTCACCTTTCCTAATGAGTTTATTTAAAGCTGTAATATATCTATGAGAATATTTTACAACACCAAAATATTTTTGTCAACTATTTTTTGTGGATATATTACAAATTAACTCGAATTTCAGGAAAATTTTATATGTTTAGTAAGATTTAGTCATAGGATAGTAATATATATGGTGGAATGTGTTACTATTTTTTAATACTATTTTTGGCTTTTGTAAACGAATCTTTCTTGATTGTAACCACTTTTATCTGTATAATTAGTATTAACATATTTGATTTAAAAAAATATATTGGAGGGTTTTTATATGAAATTTAAGTTTAAAAGATTATTAATACTATCTATGTGCTTAGCAACTTCTATGATGTTATTCGGTTGCGGTAACGCTGACAGCAACTCCACCACTAATGACAGCTATATCGCTGATGACGGTGTGGACGGTGTAGCCGACAAGGCGGAATTTAACGGGGCTGACGATATTGCCGATGCCGATGCCGTTGCTGATGCCGTCGATATTGCTGTCGACGATGTGGCTATGGTCAACGATGCAGTAATAGGACAAAGTCAAAAAATCCATGTGGAAGCAGGTGTGCTTACCGCCGGTGAATGGAACGACAACCAAAACTGGGGGTTCTTTACTAACTTAGTAAACGCTAATACTATAGAGTTCCCTAGCTACGGTCTAGACCCTAGAAACAGAGTTAAAGTAGCCGTTACAGACGACTCCCAAAACGCTGTAAAAAACGCTACCGTAAAACTACTATCCAGTAGTGGCGAAACTATCTGGACTTCTATAACTGACAAGGACGGCAACGCTTACCTATTCTACCATGCTGACGAAGATGTGCCATCTAATGTGGAAGTTAGCTACAAAGACCACGCCGAAACTTTTGAACTATCCCTAGAGGAAAAGTCCACTGACGAACAAGGCAATACCCAACTTGTGGAGTCCGATGAGTTAGACGTTACCTTTAACGAAACTACAGACAACTACACCAACATGGACGTTATGTTCATAGTGGATACTACTGGCTCTATGGACGACGAAATGCTATTCCTACAGAGTGAATTCTCTGCTATTGCTGATACTATAGGCAACGAAAATACTAGGTATTCCGTGAACTTCTACCGTGACGAGGGCGACGACTACGTTACTAAGTGCAACGACTTTACTAGTGACGTTTCTGAACTACAAAAACTCCTAAACGCTGAAAGTGCTAACGGTGGCGGTGACTTCCCTGAGGCTGTAGCACAAGTACTAGCCGAAACTTTAGTAAACGCTCAATGGGACGACGATGCCGTAAAAGTAGCATTCTTAATCTTTGATGCACCTCCCCACAGCAGTGCGGAAAATGAAAAGATTATATCTAATGCTATACAAGTAGCCTCCGAAAAGGGTATAAGGCTAGTGCCTGTAGTTTCTTCCAACAGCGACCGTGATACCGAACTTTTCGGCAGAGCTTTAAGCATTTGCACCAACGGAACGTATGTGTTCTTAACTGACGATTCGGGTGTGGGTGAGAGTCACCTTGAGCCTATAGTGGGTAGTTACGAGGTTGAAAAACTCTACGACATAATAGTTAGAATTATTAGCGAATACAGACAACAGTAGAGAACGGCGATTCGCCATTCCGCCATGCGGTAGCATGACGTTATATCAAATTTAAATAGAAAAATATCAAATACCCGATACAAATTCCTAACACAAAAAGGGACGCTTAAAATAGAGCGTCCCTTAATTATATTCTATTCTATTTTCTTCTAGTGCGGTTTCTTCTATCGGTGATACGTTTTAAATCGTTTAAATTTTCATCGCTGTGTTGTTTAAACTTATTAAGCATATCCTCAAAGCTTTCGTTCTCGGATTTTTTATTAAATAGATTATCGTTGTTATTGTAGTTATTGCGATTAGCATTGCTGTTGTAGTTGTTGGTATTGTTGTTATTATTTCTCTTTTGATAGTTTCCGTTGCTATTGTTATAGTTTCTTTTATTTTGAGGGTTAAACTTTTTCTGTTCGGGAGGTAGAGCCTCTTTAATAGAAAGTTTAATCTTTCCATCGTCGTTAGTACCTATAAACTTAACCTTTACTATTTGTCCTTCTGTAAGGTGGTCTTTAGCATTAGAAACGTATTCATTAGAGATTTGAGAAATATGTACCATACCAGTAGCGTTTTCGCCAATAATTTCTACAAATGCACCATAGTCTTTAATTCCTGTTACTTTGCCCTCATAGATTTTTCCTAGTTCGAGTTGCATAAATTTTTCCTTTCAATATTAATTTCTAGAAGTATCATAGAACCTAATCTCATCTGGGTATGAATAACCCATGCTTCCTACTGCTAAGCTTAGCATATATGAGTTTGTGTCATCCTCATTGAGAATACGTTCATATTCACCATTTTCTTCAATTAAAGCTTCTTCACGACTTTGTAGGTCGTTTAGTTCTTTTTGCTTTTCGGCTATAGTAGCTTGTGTGGATATTATAGTCGCTAAACACACTAAACAGAATACTACAGCACATATCTTTATAGCTAAGGTAGCAATATTGTTCTTTAGCACATCGCTTTTTTTACTATTTTTTCTACCCATAATAACATCCTTTCTTTGACTAGATAATTTTTTACACCTTTAGTGCTACCTATTATTATACAACAATTAGTATCAATCAATCAAGTGTTTTTGTGGATTTTTTATACTTTTTTTTTAAGCTTTTAAAACTTTGTGATATTTTTCTAAAAATGTTGCTAATATGTTCCACTATGGCTAAAATAAAATTTTTTATCCTATTGGCTACTTTTGTTATGATACTACCTACAGTGAAAAACCACAACATAAACCCTAAAAGGTTTCCTACTACAAAAAAGAACCTTATCTGCCCTCGCATTAGACTAAATGCAAAACACATTAAAAATATTCCATAGGCGGAAACTAATAGTATATCCTCTATAGCTGTGAGTACGTTGGCATGAGGGAATATTATCCTAAAAAGCCTAAAGATATCATATATTGCCCCTATGACTACCCCCACCAAACACGACATTAAAAAGACTTCTACTTGTGTATCTATTGAGAAAAAAGTTTCTAGTTCCATGGTAAAACCTCTAACACATAAAGAATAATTTTTGTACGGAACGGTGTTTATTTTAGTCATTACCGAAATAGTTTTGCAAACCAGTTTAAGGGGCTACGTT
>CAYXNU010000010.1:1695-16517 GCA_964466485.1 uncultured Ruminococcus sp. | reverse complement strand
TGGGAGATAACAAGTGGAGATATAGGACTTGACAACAACCAACACAAGTATATATTTAACAACCTATTCTCGAATAACTTTTTTGGGTACACTGGTTTTAATGTCAACTATAAGGCTTTGGAAATAAAAGCTATAAACGAAACTTTCAAGTGCAACTATGAGGTTAATAAAATCTATGCGGACGAAACACTATTTATCAATAGGGAATATTCTAAGTTGCCTACTAGACTACAACCCATCATTGAAAAGGTATGCAACTCCAACCAGTGCAAAGAGATTCAGTGTGAGTATGCTATAAAAAGGATGTACTATCTATTCAATTTAGAAGAAGATACCGAACTACTTAAAAGGCTTTCCTCGGAACTTTTCTCTAAGTATTTCAACACATGGCTAGATATAAAAAACGGAATAGAAAGCGTTCGCAAACAGGAACAGCTAATATTTGAGGTCTTGAGTATGCTATTTACTGGTGGGGTATCCAAAAATACAAGAGAGTTTCCTATAACTATGAAACGTGAAAATTCTATGTTCCAAAGTGTGCAATGTATGTATGGAAACATCTACAAAAAAGATATCAAACTGGAAAAGGAAACCTTTGGGGTTAAGGGTTGCGAAAACGTTGCTATATACATATCTATAGGGGGCAAAAGGATAAACTATCCTATTACGCTACCACTAATGGACTACTTTAACGACTTGATAGAGGGTGCTATAACTACCGATATAAACCCCTTACTAACACAAGGTATAGATAGCATTAAGTCGCAATGTACGGCTATCTGTGAACCATCTAGCGAGGACGACGAGGGTATCTTTACTTTGAAGATACTCAACAATGACAAAGAACTAGAGTTTGAAAAGTCGGGAAACTTCTATGACATTAAAGTCCAGTAAATTCACCGTGCATATGTAAAAAAAGAAAGGAGTATAGTTATGGAATACTATCCTAAAAAGTTTTCAAGTATAGAAGAAGATAATATATCTTTCAATCTGTGGGGCAAACGTATAATAAAAGACCAGGGCTTATATGAGTACTTAATAGAGTTTCTGTCGATATTCGTTGCGTCGAAAAAAGAGAATGACATTAACTGTGACGTTATGAAGTTCCATTCACAGGTGGAAGATGAGTACCAATACTTTATAAAACCCAACATGGCTTTTAGGCGTTTTATATTCTTTCCCACCTCTAAGAACGACACTAAACAGAACGTCGACAATGAAGCCTACCTAGAAACTGTTAAGTTCCTAAAAGATAACTTTCAGCGTGACGACGGCGATAAGAACTCCGATGAGATAGTGTGGGCTATACAAGACTTCTTTTTGGGGTATTCTGCAGTGTTGAAAAATCGTACATGGACTGCTAAGACTCTACTACCTATATCCAAAAGCTTGATATTCTGTGAGGCTATGCCCAACCAAAAGAAACGCTCTAAGCTATCCCTAGACAAAGACTATTCCGATGATAGCGATACTACAGCCTACTACAAAGACGTTGAAATGTGTTTCGATTTCGACAAGCATAACTTTTTAGCCCGTGGGGGTGCTACATACTACTTGCACATTTTGGAATATCTTCAAGAGTACGATACCAACCGCACCAAAAGAAAAACTTTAGAAACTCTCCTAACTAAACTAATAACTCCCAAAACTAAAGTATTTGACGACTTGCCCCAGTGGATACAATCTACATGGGAACGTGAAACAGGTCTAGATAAGCTACCACCACAAGAACTCTACCAAAAGATAAAGATAGAATACATCCCAAAGGGTGTATACTTAGACTGTGCAAAGTACACCATAGACGAGTTAATATGCTATCTAAACAACGAAATGCACCCTATATCTAAAGTGGAGATACTCTCTATAGGGGTGGTGTTTCAAGTGCTTAGAATGCTCTATACTGGGGCTAATAAGCATATCCATCAAGAGAAGATACCCTTTATAATAGATATGAAAGACGATAAATCTTCCAAAGTAGTTAGACAGCTAAGCATGAAAAGTTTTCAGCTAGTAGAAGAACAGTTCGTTACAGCGATAAACATGGTAGCAGAAGATATATATTCCACTAGCAAGGATACTTCCAAAAAGGATAGGTTTAAAAATATATCTTTAGCTAAAAGCAAAACCGCTGACAGTTTTAAGTACTATGGAAAGTCTATGGGGTTTGTTGCCAACACCTATGAACGTTTTACCATCTCTGAGGATTTAGTTAAGTTTTTGGTGCTATCGCTAGTAGAACCCAACACTAAGATAAGTTATCAAACGTTTTTAAACTTGCTATATGAACACTACAATATAGTCATATCCACAGAGGAGTACAAGAAGTGTTCAAGTGTAACCCTAGATTTAGAACAGTCTAACGTGTTGCAAAACAACTCTATAGCTTTTCAAAACTTGCTAAAGAGTACAGGCTTTTTAAAAACTCTCTCCGATGCTACCTCGATAGTAGTAAACCCATACGCTAAAGTGGAGGCTTGATTTATGAAATACATTATAAACACTTTAACTAAAACCATTAAGGAATTTTTAAGCAGTGGCAAAAAAGTTATATTAAAGCTAGAGGGCTTTGACGATATTAGAATATATTCTCAAGTGTGTACCAACATAGACGCCCTTTGCAAAAGACAGAATATCTCTGTTATTATGAAACTCTCTCAAGAAAAGTTTGAGGAGTTTAAAGAACAAAACCAACATATCAACGAGTTAAACACCATGCAGAACAACCACTGGGTAAACTTTGAAAACACTATGACATACTACAGAAACTTAGTATCCAACAGTAGCACTACAAAAATGCTTATACTAATGGGTACTGAAATGGTTCAAGATAAGGGCGGTATACACGATATAGATACCTATACTCCACAAACTTTAGAAAAGAGTATCCAGTCGAACTGCTTTGAACTTTTTAACCTAGAAAACCTAAACGACAAAACTCTAATAAACAACATATATAAACAGCTTTTCGATAGAGTACCTATAAACATTTACAAGCTAAGTGCCTTTGCTGACCTACACGAAAATATCACGGATACACAAGAACTAGTAAAAGCTATCTTTAAGGAGTTGCCACTGTGGGGCTTACCTATGTGGGTTAATAACATCCCTAAGAGTAGTAGCTTTTTAAAGTCTAATAAAAACCAGTTCGACGCTTTAGCTAAGTTTATCGAAAGAAAAAAGTTTACAGCTGTAAGCGAAAAGGAGTTCTTAAAGGTTCAAAACAAGATAAAAAGTTTTCAAGAAAGTTCTCAAGATGTGGTTATAGACTGGCAAGAGCAGTCGGCAGTATTTACAAACTTTCAAGACTATTCCCAGTGCCTACTAGAATACGTTCTAGGAAAGAACATCCAAAGCAATAAGCAAAAACTTCTATACACGGACTATTCCATAGCTAAGAATATCCTAAACTTAAAAGATACTTCCAGTACCACCACAAAGAACACAAAACAAGACAAGTACACCCTAAAGGATACTCCACCTATAGTTGCCATTTTAAAGATGATACTATACTCCATAGTAGGGGTATCCTATGATGATTTGCTATCTATTAACAGCTTAGAGATTAACATAGATAGTATAGAACTCTCTACTAATTCCACAAAGTTTTCAGACGAATCCTCCGAGGATGTGTTGTTGAAACACTGGCAAAACATTTGCATGGTTTGCGACAACGTTATAGATTACGTTGCCAACAGCATGGACTGGTCTATATGCGATATGCCAAACATAGAAATAGTTAGCCTACCTAGAGGGGTGTTCTCCTATGAAAACGCTAAGGACTTAATAGACAAACAAAGAATACTAGAAAAGAATACTACCAAAAAACTAAACAAGATTAACGCTACAGTTAAGCTATTCAATAGCAACAAAGAACCTATCTACAGGGATGGCACTACTAAAGATACAACCTTTGTTTGGCAGTTTAAGAACAGCGAACCATGGTTGAAATCTTTTAAAGATATACCGCAAATATTAGAAAAGTTTTCTATGCAAACCAACGCTATAATACCATTCGGTACTACTATGGATATCCAACAGCTAGTAAACATAGAAGACGACGAAATGTTTTTCGACTACCTTGATGAGATTAACATAGAGTACAGCAACCTACTAGAATACATAAAAGATATAGGACAGTATAACAGATACTACGAAAGTTTTGAAAACTTAGGTAAGGCTTTTATGGACTTCTGTAACAGTGTAACTCAAGTGGGTTTCTTTAGTGATATGTTAGACTCTAGCAACTCTAAACTTAACGCTCTAGTTAGTAGGTATATATCCACTGGGGAACTCCTAAAGAACGACACCCTTAACGGCGAGGACAAGCTATACATAAATGAGTATATACACGCATTCGCTATTGAAAAAGATACCTCTACCATAGACACCCGAAAGAAAGATACTAAGTGCTGTATTATTCCACCTTTTCACCCTTGCACTTTGGAAAAACTTAAAGCTAAGTATAGGTTTATTTTGGATGGCACTAGTCAGTTTTGGAACGAAACTGTAAACCATTCTTTGGACAGAAATGCTAATGCATTCACCATAACAGATATAGACAAAACCTTAGAACACCTAGACGAACTTTCAAAGGTGTGCTTTTCCATAGATGTGTATTCCGACGAAAAACACAACTACTATGACAGCTCTAACAGTTTCGGACACTATAGCATATATAGGTCTAACGAGGTGGAAGAAAGCCTATACTCTAGAAATATCCTTAACAAAGATTTCATAAACGAAGACGGTGTAACTTCCGAAACTAAGATAGAAGAAACCCCAGAAAGTACTATCTACTTAGATATCTTAAAAGACTACAAAAACGCTTTCCCAAACAGAGCCAACAACCTATCTTTGGTGTTTGTGAACAGCCTAAATATAAAGCCTATAGTATCAGCAATATACTACTATATCAAGGGTATACAAGATAGCGACGATTACAAGGATATTAAAAGTATCAAGCTAGATATACTAATACTCCCAAAAGAGAACGAAAACAACATAAAGATATACCTATCCTACTGGATAAATAAGTACTTCCCACAGAGTAACGATATCTCTATGAAAATAAAGGTTAAAAGCTTTAAGTCCAAAAATGTTGAAAGTTACATACCAAACAATGTAGATATTATATTCTATTCTAAGATTCTCCAAACTGATGAGATACAGTTTAAAGAGGTAGTGGAAAACCTTAACGAAAACCTCAAAGAGTGCGACTTTCCTATTATTATTAAGCCGTACCCCTCATACGTTAGCGATGGCAATAGGTATATAGAAATCTCTCAAAATAGGTTTAAGGCCTCGTGGGTACACACCCAACTAGAACGCAAGTTCAAAGAAGATACCTCTAGCAGTAGCAACTGGATTGCTGTTAAAAAGTTGCAACTCCCACAAAGTATGGTAGACTTGCTAAACACTCTCCATGAGAAATCTTTTTGGAACGTCTGCATAGATAACGGCTTAGATAAGTCCTTAATGTGCAATAGTAGTAGTAACTATTCCATAGTGGGGTACTCTACCGGTAAGGGTTCACAAGGGCAGTACAACGTAACTATCACCGCTAGAAAGTCCCTAATAGAACAGCTTAAGTTGCGTCTAAAGTACAGGCTAAGAAACCTTTTCCACTGGGAGGATACACTCTTAAATCAAGCTGTAGAACGCTGTGTAGAACAGTCCAGTAAGCTTGACGGTTTAAAGATGTTTAAGTCTATCAACATAGCCGAAAGAAACATTAGAGAACATATGGCTTATATATTAACGTCCCTATATGTGGAAAAGTACTACAATAGCAGTGTGAACACTTTAGTATCTTTGGATAGCTATATACACTGGTTTACTGGCGTTTCGGATACTAATCTCCGCCCAGACTTCCTATACCTACAGATAGACTTTACCCCCTCTATGGACGTTTTAAACATTCAAGCGGAGGTTATAGAGTGTAAAATATCTTCCTATGAAAACAAAGACTCTCACATAAACAAAGCTATAGAACAGGTTAAAAACGGCTTAAGAGTACTATCTAAGCTATTCGATAGCACTTCTAAATCCATAGAGCGTAGGAACTGGTATTCGCAACTATATAGGGTTTTAACTTTTCAAAAGTTTCCATCCTATGGCGACACCCAAACCGATAACAAGTTTAAGGAACTCCTAAGGGGTATACTCCTAGGAAACTTTAAGATATCATGGAAAGGTAAAATATTAGGCTACTGGTACAACATGGACGGCAAAGATATCATTTCCGAAAGTGTGGAAGATATAGAAATACTAAACGTTCCACAGTGCGAAATGCAATCTCTATTGCTAGGTAAAAACCATAGCGATACTATCTCATACGTTGAAAATTCTACCTTTGAACCCACAACCACTGTTGACATACAAGAACCCCCACAACCCCAAATTGAACCACCCCTAGAGGAACAACAAGAAGAAATAGTAGAAGAACAACAAGAGGAAGAAGTTTCAATATCTACACCTACCACTACCACAGAGAATACAGACAGTACAAACATCCCAGAGAGTAGCAACACCATTAAATTCCTAATAGGCAACAACACCCGAAACCAACCTATATACTGGCACTTTGACGAACTCGCTAATAGGCACTTGCTTATTACAGGTACGTCAGGACAGGGTAAAACCTATGCTATCCAAACGCTACTGGCAGAAGCCTCTAAGAACGGTATTAGCTCAATAATAGTAGACTACAGCGACAGCTACACCAACAAAGAACTAAAAGACGGCTTTAAAGACGTAGTTGGCGACAAGTTACAAAATATAGTAGTCTATGACGGAATACACATAAACCCCTTTAAAATCCAACAGATTTCTTTGGACGGCACAACACGTCTAGAAAAGCTATCAGAGGTGGCTAACCGTGTAGCTGGTATATTTAAACAGGTATACAAGCTAGGCGACCAACAACTCTCCGTGATATACAGGGCTTGTCTTGAGGGGCTAAAACATCACCAAAACTATATGTCATTTGATATTCTAAGGCAAGAGATTGAAAACATAGGCGACACCGTTGCTAAAAGCGTAAACGCTAAACTAATGCCATTTTTCGATGGCGAATACATAAAGTTTGAAAAGTCCATAGAATGGAAAGAACTCTCACACAATAACGGCTCAGTTACTGTTATACAGCTATCTAACATATCTACGGAAATACGAGTTGCTATAACAGAGTTTATCCTTTGGGATATGTGGTACTACATGGTAAATAACAGTACCGAAAGCACTCCCTTTATAGTGGTCTTAGATGAGGCTCAAAACCTATCTTTTAAAGAAAACTCCCCTAATGAGAAGATTTTGCGTGAGGGCAGAAAGTTTGGGTGGTCTGCGTGGTATAGCACACAGTTCTTAAGTAGTCAGCGTGACGGCGACGAATCCACTAAACTTAACCAGTCCGCTACTAAGATATTTTTTAAGCCCACCAACAACGATATTGACAAAGTGGCTAAAATGGTAGACAGAACTAAGTACAACGACTGGATACCAGTACTAAGCCGTTTGTCTAAGGGTAAGTGTATAGTAAACCATCAAGAAAAGAATGATGTGGTTACAGTAACTTCATTTGAGGATAGAAAGGAACTTAAATAACTATGAGTAACGAAAACTATAACTTAAACTTCCATGAAACTTTTCCGCCAAATTTGGCACACATTAGCGAAATTTTAAGGCTATCCACTGGGGATAACTCCTACACTAAAGAGATGATATCCATGCAAACAGGCATTCCCACTGGCAAAGGTAGCGGTAAAGTTAGACCCGCTATAAAGTACGCACAGTACATGGGCTTAATAGACTACTCCTTAAAAAATCAAGAGTACGTTTTGAAACGCACTCACCTAGGCGAAATAGTATTCTTTGAGGATGTTACACTATCCGAAAAGCTTACACAACTACTATGCCACGCTATGATAACTTCTTCCACGGGGGCTACTATATGGAACGTCATATTTAAAAAGATACTCTCACAGAACAACGCCCAAATAGATATGTCTTTGCTAGGAAGTAGCATAAAAACTATCCTAGATACTACCGCTGAAATAAACTTAGGTCCATTTAAGAGTTGCTACCAAAATACCTTTACTACTTTTAACATTCTAGACTTTAGCGACAACACCTTAAAGTTAAACCCTATAGACACCAACATCCTTGACGACGACTACATATACCTATACGCTTACACCCTACTACACGAATGGGAACACCTATACCCCCAACAAGAAATCACTGCGGATATGTTCGACAGCATAAACCTTTGGGTTACTTTCGGGTGGGACAAGTACAAGGAGTATCAAGTGTTAGAAAAGCTTTCCGACTTAGGAGTGATTAAGTTTAACAGACAGCTAACCCCCTACACACTACTAAAGCTTTCCGACAGCGACGCAATGATTGATAAACTATATAGCCTATTATTGTAATCGAAAACATTACCGAATATTAAAGGAGGATTTTTATGTATACGCTAAGCAACATCTTAAGGTTTAAAAAAGAACTATTCTTTGAGGGTGCTGTGCAAATAGATTGGTTTTACAATAGTGAAAAGTCTGCACTAGTTTCAAAAAGTTTTGTGTTCCATGGCAAGGAGTATTTTGGCACATCCGACAAAAAGCTAACAGATACCATTAGCTTTGTAAGTGACATATCCAACAAGTTACACAACCGCAATGCAAACCCACTATCTATGGTTATTGCGGGGTATGGCACAGGTAAGTCGCATTTAGCGGTAACTTTAGCACAGTTGCTCTCAGGTGAAAACTATATGCCAGACGTTCACAGCACCATACTAGATAACATTTCCCATGTGGAATATTCATCATACGACACCATAAAGAATAGCACCAGTTCTAGGAACTTTGTAATAGTCATAAATGGTATGCGTGATTTCAACCTACACTATGAAATACTAAAGAACGCTAAAAAAAGTCTTGAACTGTATGGTTTATCCACGGAGTTTTTACAGAAACTAGATAAGTCTAAAAGTATAGCAAATACATTTCTAGAGAGAAACTTCCATGCTAATGTGGAAACTTTTGAACAGTTAGCCTCTAACAATGGTATCCATCTAGTAGGGGAGTCGCTATATGGCTACCTAAAGTACAACCTAGATGACGACACCAACGCTTTTAATACTATCAACGATATGTACGAACACATTAACGGCCATAGAATTAGGTGGGATGAGGATGTACAAGCTAGTGTAATCCTAGATACTTTAGTGGCTGAACTTTGCAACGACAACAGCATATTCGACAACATAGTAATAATATTCGATGAGTTTGGAAGATATCTTGAGTATATTGCAAGTAGTGCCAACGCTACAGGCGATACCGCCCTACAACAGATTTTTGAGTGCATACAAAATGCCAACGGAAAAATACAATGGATTAACTTTTTGCAGTCGGATATAAAAGCCTATCTAACTAGAACTAATTCCAAAAACATAGAAAGATATGTAAATAGGTTCGACAACTCACAGAAGTATTTCCTATCTTCAAACTTAGAAACAGTATTTGCAAACTTGATAGAAAGAACTCCACAGTTTCAAGATACCGTTAAGGTAGCACTTAGCAACAAGGAAGATTACTGGGTAACCCTATACGATGATATTAAAAAACATTTCAAGTATAGTAGCAACGTTTGGAAAGAGTATTCTCTATTTAGGAACGTAATAGTTGAGGGCATATATCCAATGCACCCCATGGCTGTGTTAATGCTTACTAACCTATCCGACTACTTGCAAAACCGCTCCTCTATGACTCTACTAAATAGGTATATAGAAAGTCTATCCAGTGTGGAGGTATCTGCGGAAAGTAATGTATTCATACTAGCAGAACAAATCCTCGATAGAGAACTACTAGAGGAATTTCTATCCGCTGAACAGAAAGGAAAGATTAAGACTACTTTTTGTATTAAGTATGATAACATCATTAGAAACAACGCTAGTAAACTCCAACCTAACGATTTAAAGGTGTTGCGTTCAAACCTAGTGTTAAGGCTATTAAACGTCAACATGGGCAATAGGGGTGGCAACGGTAGAGATATGTATATAAAGTTGCTATCATACTGTTGCGATTTAACCATCCCACAGATTAAAGATAGCATATACATCCTAGAAGAAGAATATGCCATCATAGGCTATGACGAACTTAACAACACTTTCGACTTCCTAGAAAATTCTACTAGTGCTTACGACTTTAAAAACTTTTTCCACCCAAAGGTTACTAGGAGTTCTCTAAACGTATCCATGTTCCAAAACGATATATTCATAAGGGATAAGGCAAACGTAATTGAGCCAATAGCAACTAGTTTTAATACCAACAGGGGTATCCGCACTAATGAATGGCAATTCTCTCAAGATGTGATACACTACACTCACTTGACTAAAAACTACATAAACGGAAAGATTTTTGAGTGGCAACAGGCAGTAGATGTAAACATCCCAAAAGGCTTTTTAATATGGGTATATTGCAACGACGACACCAACATGAACACCCTTAAAGAACTATCCCAACTTGTAGAGGACGCTAACGCTCCAATAGTTATCATGCTGTTAAATGATGTAAACAAGAGCCTTGAGCGTTCACTGATAGAATATCAAGTGTTGAATGGTTTTACCTCCGAGGAAAAAGAAAAGTATGACAAATATTTTACAAATGCTTACAACACTTCTATCAATGACATAACTTCTAAGATAGAGTTGCTAAAGAAAGACAAGTTGATAGTCACCCCTAGCGAGGTTAAACAAGTCCCTACTAGGTTAGTACACTTTTTAACTTCTATCTTTGATAGGATATACAACAAGGCTCTACCATTCAACTTTGACGGCTTTGAAAACAAAACTCTAAGCAAAGCCAGAAAGACTTACATATCCATATGGAAACTATTGCTCTCCAAAAACATAGACAGCACTGTAATTAAAAACTATCCTATTGATGAGCGTAACAGAATAGTTGCTACTTTAGGTCACGAGGGGCAATATTCATGGAAAGCCCTCACCAGTGACGGAACTATTACCGCCCCAAACGACCCACAAGCAAACGCTGTATACTCCATAATAAAGACTAAGTTTATGACTTCTCCACAGGGGCTAAACTGCAAAGATGTTTACAACTTGCTATTAAAAGCCCCCTACGGAATGAACCTATATTCTGCTACATATATGATAGGCGTTCTATGTGCTAACTACAGCCACTGTATGCAAGTTAGATATAAGTTTCAAGAAATATCCCTAGAGGAATGGAACAAGGAAATTATAAGCGGTGCAAAGGCTGAAAAGTTCAACTTTGATATTATAGAGAAGTCTGTGCTAGTGAAAGTCAAAACTGAAAGCATTGCAGAGCGTTATAGCTCCATATGTAAGCTTATACTATCCAATGAGGATATATTCAAAGTGGAACAGTATAGTCAAGACCTAGAGGAACTAAAGTCCAAAAGCGAAGTACCTTTAGATATTCAAGATATTTACTATCAAGCTAAGAAACACCTTGACGACGGCATAAAGATATGCAAAGAGTATCAGAACGAGTATAACAAGTTGCGTTCGTCATATAAGAACGCTTTGGAAAAACGTTCCGTAATTAAAATGGCTATAATCTACAGTGCGTTGATATCCAAAGACTGTGCCTTGAAAAGATGTTTTATCACTGGGGAATATAAACCCTCTCAAACCATTGTGGACGATGTGAAAACTTTAACGTACAACTCTAAAAAGTATGTGGACGACAACTTTAGTGCATGGCTAGATAAACAAGTCCTAACACAGATAGAAGATATCACCAACTACAGAAACTTAATGAGTAAGTACGAACAAACACTCCTAAAGGCTAGGCTCACAGACTATGCACAGTGCGTAGCTAAAAAGCGTGACGTTGAGTTGGAAAACTCCGACAAGATTAAAGAGAAAGAAACTCTCCTAAACGAAATAGCAAACTTTGAAAAGATTAACATTAAACTTTTAGGATATCAAGACTTGAAATCTCAAATGGAAGTTGGAAACTATCTACTGGATAAACTTGAAACTTTTAAAGACTACCTATATCAAGACTACACAGAGTACTACAACCAAATTAGTGAGGTTAATTCTGCTATAAAGGCTCGTCTAGATGATATCAAAAATGGTATGAATTTCATATACGACAGCGTGTATAATATTAACAGTTCTAGTGACTTTTCTAAGATTTTATCTAGCATAGAAAACATCCTAAAGTATGATTTAAACCCTAACGATATGGAAGACTTTAGAGAGTTGCAAAGCTACCTATCCAGTGTGCAAAGTGATGTGCTATCGTTTGAAAAGAACAACTTTAAAGAGTTAAACAGGGAGAACCTTACTACAGACTACCAAACTCTATTGCAAAAGTATCAAGATAGTGAATACAATATTACTACCGTGATAACTTCTACATATACAGCTATTTTAAACACGCTAGACTCCAAAAGCAGTGAATGGCAATCCACATACCTAACTACTTTCGACTATGCTAAAAGTTCTGTGGAAGCCCTAATGAAATGGCAAAAAGATACTAAAGTACTACCTACATATCTAACGGAAACCGTTAAAGAACTATACCACCAAACGGCTACACACGTTGAGGAAACTCTTAGCGAACACAACCTAGATATAGCTGTGCAAATGTTTAACGATTTCAACGAAACCGAAAAACAAGAGTTCCTAAAAAGAATATTAATAAAACAATAGTTTCACGCAAAATATAAAAAAAAGGAACGCTTAAATGCGTTCCTAAAATTTTATAAACTTTACAAACTGGATATATGTTCAAATACCTTGTCGGTACTCCAAAAGAACATATTGTGCTTAAAGCGTTCTTGTTTTAAGCCAGTACGTTCAAATAAGTCCATTACAGGTGGTTGCACACATGAGAAGTAAACCATTCTACCTTGAGAGATAAGTCTTTCGCAGTATTCGTGGAGAGCCTCTATACCAGAAATATCTGCTATGGTAACACCACGCATAGAAAATATAATATTGTAGCTGTCGCCCAAAGATGATACTTTATCTTCTAGCTTTGCACAAGTACCAAAGTATAGAGGGCCTGTTATGTATACTACACTGGTATATTTTAGCTTTTCAGGGTTGACGTTGTTTTCGTCTAACCTTTCGGGGTCTACCTCGGAAACGGTAACTTGCATATCAGATACCTTTATAACGAATAGTATCAAGGAGAACACTACACCGATAAGTATAGCTTTAGTAAGGTCGAACACTACAGTAGCAACCATAGTTATTAAAAACTGGAACATAGCAGTCTTTAGCTTTTTGGAAAATATAGACTTAATAGTAGCCCATTCGTTCATTCTCCATGCGGTAACTATTAGCACACCAGCCAATGCAGATAGTGGAATCATAGACATTACACCGCCTAGTACAAACATGGATAGCAATAGCACTACAGCGTGTACCACAGAAGTCAACCTAGTTTGACCGCCACTCTTAATGGCAACACTAGTACGAGCTATCGCTGCTGTTGCGGGTACACCACCAAAGAATGGCAATAGTATATTGCCTATGCCTTGTGCTACTAGTTCTATGTCGGCGTTAAGCTTTTCGTTTTTCATACGTCCTGCGGATGCACCACATAGCAAAGACTCTATAAGTCCTAGGGCTGCAATGGAGATTGCTGGTACTACAAGATGTCCTAGATTGTGCATATCGAATTCGCTAAGGTCTAGTCTGCTGTCTAGTATGATACTTTTAGGTATTTCGCCAACTATGTTCACATCGAACTTAAATATTGCGTTTGCTATAGTTGCTAAGATTATCGATACCAAAGACGCAGGGCAATACTGTCCCCACTTTTTAGGGTAGATAAACATAAATACTATTACGCATATGCCTATTAGTAGGGAAGTTACATTAACGGTCTGTGGGGTGGTAAAGTAACTAGCAATCTTTTGTAGGTTGCTAAGCCCTGAGGATTCCATACCAGTTAAGTTATCTATTTGACCTAAAGCTATTATTATAGCTATTCCACTGGTAAAGCCAGTAATTACAGGTGATGGCAAATAGGATACCAATCCGCCTAACTTAAATATACCACATATTAGTAGTAGTATTCCTGCCATAAGACTTGCTACAAATACTCCTTGCATACCGTATTGTGCCACTAGTGATACTAATATAGCAGTCATTGCACCAGTAGGTCCACTAATTTGATACGACGCTCCCGATAGCACACCTATTATCAACCCCGATATAATAGCCGTAACTAATCCCGCAGCCGCCGTTGCACCAGAACTTACACCAAAGGCTAAAGCCAAAGGCAAAGCTACAGCGGCAACAGTAACACCAGCCAGTACATCCTTACCAAACTTTTTTCTGTCGTATCCTGAAAACTCTCTTTTCAAGATGCTAGTAAATTGTTTTAACATCTTATAAACCTCCGTTATTGCGTGAAAAACCCCCACCTACGCATATGTGGGGTGTTATATTGTCGTTAGTGCCGTGTATGGTGACACGACACTAGAACATTATAGTACTATAGTGATAAAAAGTCAATACATATGTTACACAAATCTTAGATATGTGTCTAACTATATATGTGTACTTTGACAGTTTTTAGATTGAAACTTTTTACGGAACGACGATTCACCATTCCGTAAAATATAATATAACGCTAATTCGATATAATGCTATGTTGTTGCATGGCGTTCCGCAATTTTGCAAAGCAAAATTTTATTATCGAACATATGTTATATTAAGCCATTCCGAATTAGCTTGAAAGTATTGACCTACTTTAATAATATGTGCTATAATTAGAATATGTTTTTTAGAAAGGAGTTTTAAAATGACA
>CAYXNU010000010.1:0-1595 GCA_964466485.1 uncultured Ruminococcus sp. | reverse complement strand
AATAATATGTGCTATAATTAGAATATGTTTTTTAGAAAGGAGTTTTAAAATGACATCAAACGTAGTTTGTATACTAATAACCATAGTTGCCTATTTAGTGATGATGGTTATTATAGGTATCAAATGTTCTAAGGAAAACAACGATGTTGGAGATTTCTATTTAGGAGGTAGAAAGCTAGGACCTATAGTCACCGCAATGAGTGCAGAAGCATCCGATATGAGCAGTTGGCTTTTAATGGGCTTACCAGGGGTAGCTTATATTAGTGGTGTAGCCGATTCGGGTTGGACTGCTATAGGCTTAGCAATAGGTACTTATGTCAACTGGCTAATAGTAGCAAAGAGGTTGCGTACATATTCACAGAAGTGCGGAGCGATAACTATCCCAGACTTTTTCTCAAACCGCTACAGAGATAACAAAAATATCTTAATGGGAATATCTGCGATAATAATCTTAATATTCTTTGTGCCATATACCGCCTCGGGATTTTCTGCTTGTGGTAAACTTTTCAACTCGCTATTCGGTTTGGACTACCACGTTGCCATGATTCTTAGTGCTGTAATAATAATAGCCTATACTAGTATAGGAGGTTTCCTTGCGGCTAGTACTACCGACTTAATACAAAGTGTTACCATGACGATAGCCCTAGTAATATTAGTACTATTTGGTGTTAGTACTGCGGGTGGTCTAGATGCCGTTATGGATAACGCTAAAAGCCTTAGCGGATATCTTTCCTTTAACCAACTATACGACCCCGAAACTGATAGTAGTTCTCCATATGGTGTATTAACTACTATTTCCACACTAGCATGGGGATTAGGTTACTTTGGTATGCCACATATACTATTAAGGTTTATGGCTATTGGCGACAAGGACAAGATAAAAATATCTAGGAGAATAGCGTCAATATGGGTAGTAATATCCATGGGTATAGCTATATTCATAGGCTTGATAGGTAACGCACTATCTAAGAATGGTAGCATAGAAACTCTAGTAGGTAGTTCCAACGCTGAAACAGTAGTAATAAAGATAGCTACTCGCATGAGTCAACACAGTGTAATATTTGCCTTATTGGCTGGAGTTATCTTTGCGGGAATACTAGCCTGTACTATGTCTACTTCCGACTCTCAACTACTAGTAGCATCTTCTAGTATGTCGGAGAACATCATTAAGGGGCTATTTAAGATAAACATTTCCGAGAAGTCCTCAATGCTAATAGCAAGGGTAGTATTGGTAGTAATAGCTATACTATCTGTAATCATTGCATGGAACCCAGATAGTTCAGTATTCCAAATAGTATCCTTTGCATGGGCAGGTTTTGGAGCAACTTTTGGTCCAGTAATGCTATCCGCACTATTTTGGAAACGCTCTAATAAGTACGGTGCTATGGCAGGTATGTTAGTCGGTGGAGTAATGGTATTCGTTTGGAAGTTTGCTCTAAAGCCTCTAGGTGGGGTGTTCCAAATATACGAACTATTACCAGCGTTCATTTTAGCAACGATTGCTATAGTGGTAGTATCTTTAGTAACTGCTAAACCTAGCAAAGAGATTGTAGAAGAATTTGAAAGCGTACAAGCTGAAAAATAATAGTGTACTG
>CAYXNU010000009.1:0-17394 GCA_964466485.1 uncultured Ruminococcus sp. | reverse complement strand
GTTTAAACGCTTAGGTGCAAGGTCTAGATTTACTATAGGTTTGATAGTTGCGTCAGTGGGTTTGGATAGGTCTACTTTTTTTCTGTTAGGAGTGGTGTCTAAAGTTGGTGTTGGTTTAGGTTTGTCAGCTAGGATATACTTTATATCCCCGTGGTAGTTTTCTTGAATTATGTACTTTTCTTGAACATTATCCATAATATTGCCCCCTCCAAAGATAGGAATACTCAATATTCGTTCCCTACATATATAGGTATAGTATTTTCTGTAGGGAACGCACTATTGAACGTTTTACAGTACTATGCACCCATGAATGTATCTAAATCGGCTATTGCAATCTTCTTGATAATGCATTTGCCTACGTCCTCGCATAGTATTAGGTTTATGCTGTTGCTTTCACGTTTCTTATCGGATAAGCAGAAAGATAGTAGGTCTTTAATGGCTACTGGTACGGTAGTAGGAAGTTCGTAGTTCTTAATACAAGCTATTAAGTCGTCTAGCATACTTTGAGAACCTATACCATTAGCGATAGCCTTTTCTGTAATTAGGCACATACCTATAGCTACAGCACTACCATGAGTATAAGTTTCATAGTGGTGGTAGCCCTCTACAGCGTGACCTAAAGTATGACCAAAGTTTAGTATCATACGTTCGCCCTTGTCGAACTCATCGTTTTGAACTACATCACGCTTGATGGATACACATCTATATACTACATCTTCTATAACTTCCATGATGTTATCCATATTGTGAGAACTTAGTATATCGAAAAGTTCTTTCTGTCTAATCATACCATACTTGATAACTTCTGCCATGCCGTCGGAGAAAGTTTCACGCTTTAGTGTTTTAAGGCTGTCTATATCACAGATTACGCACTTAGGCTGTTTAAAAGCACCTACTAGGTTTTTACCTGCTGGGATATCTATAGCAGTTTTACCACCTACAGAACTATCTACTTGTGCTAGTAGAGTAGTAGGTATTTGGATGTAATCCACCCCACGAAGATATGTAGCAGCAGCATATCCAGTGATATCGCCTACTACACCGCCACCTAAAGCTATAATGCTATCAGTTCTTGTGATACTATTTTTGCATAGGAAGTCATATATATTATTAAGAGTAGCACTACACTTAGAATGTTCTCCATTTGGGAATACATACTTGCATACGCTAAAGCCTTTATCCTCTAGGGAGCGTGTAACAACCTCACTATATAGGCTATCCACGATATCATCGGTTACTATAGCAACCCTTTTGGATTTCACACAATTTTCTACTATTTCGCCAGTCTTAGCAAGTAGACCTCTTTCTATTAGAATGTCATAGCTTTGACTAGCCTTAACGTTTACCGTCAACATAAAAAAACCACCTTTATATTAATAATTTATTCTTATATTATATCATAAAATATTTTAGCTGTAAATAACGCACATTCGATAATGTGAAATTAACAACACCATAAGGAGGTTATCTCATACTATGAACGATATGTTAGAAGATACTCAAACAGATATTGAAACCCCTAAAGAAACCCCACACCTTAGCGATATACTAGTCACACAGATAATACTTTGCATTGCCATACTACTGGGAATGTTTATACTTAATCTAGTTAAGCCTACCATATGTAAATAC
This sequence comes from uncultured Ruminococcus sp., assembly GCA_964466485.1. GTDB lineage: Bacteria > Bacillota > Clostridia > Oscillospirales > Ruminococcaceae > UBA5884. The sequence continues at coordinate 15,762 of CAYXNU010000009.1, read as the reverse complement.
ATGGTAGATAGCTTTAAACATTTCACCTCTACAGACTTTTCAAAAAGCATTAAAGATGTACTAGTTTGGCTATATGATAGAGTTTAAGTTAAAATCTATAACGTATAGGCTAGATTTTTCGTTCTTTCTGTTGTGGTGTATAGTGTACATTATGGGAAAAGAAAAACTAATATTGCCCACATTTACAGCTTGTTTAATACATGAAATGGGGCATATTATAACTATGTTGCTATATAAAAGAAGTATTAAAACTATAGAGTTTAGTGGCATAGGCATTAAAATAGTACCCATATACGACAAGCTTTTGCCTATACACAAAGATATAGCTATTATGCTCTCTGGATGCCTTTGCAATTTCATACTTACCGCAATAATACTCCTCTTTAATATACACCAACTCTACAGCCTTGCGTACGTTAGCCTATCCCTAGGGGTGTTTAATATACTCCCTATAAAATCTCTAGATGGCTGGGATGTGCTACAATTAGCGTTAAACTACAACAATCTTGAATGAATTTAAACAAACAAAATAATCCCTAAAACATTTAAAATATGTATTGAATATTTTTTTTGTATGTGGTATAATCAATAGTGAATGATTAATAATAAGCAGTTATATGCAAGTTTAATCGTTATTAATTATCAAGCAAAAAAGAAGGTGTGTTATGAAAGCTGTATGCGGTTCGGATATTGGATTGGTTAGAATAGAAAATCAAGACAGAGTAACTACAGAGTACTTAGACAACGCTGTACTTGCTGTCCTATGCGATGGCATGGGCGGTGCAAACTGTGGCAGTGAGGCTAGTACCTTAGCTATCAATGCTTTTGTTGAAACTTTTAAAAGTAGCTATAGAGAATATTTTGAAAATGACAATATAAAAGATTTGTTAGTTCAATGTATGGAAAACGCTAACAGTATGGTTTATTCTACCTCCTTAACTGACGAAAATAAGTTTGGTATGGGTACTACTTGCGTATGTGCCTTACTTACTCAAGATGGTAGAGTCTTTGTCGCTAATGTTGGTGATAGTAGAGCATATATTATTACTAATAATGAGATAACTCAAATTACTATAGACCATAACTATTCACAGTACTTATATTCAATAGGTCAAATATCTAAGGAAGATTTGCCTTTTCACCCCGATAGAAATATGCTTATTAGAGCAGTAGGTGTTGAAAATCAGGTGGCTACAGATTACTTTGAACTTTTCCCAGTTACCCCCTTTAAAATACTTCTTTGCTCTGACGGACTCCATGGGTTCGTAGATATGAATAAGGCTAAAGCTATAATACAAGATTTCCCTATTGAAAAAGCAACTTCTATGCTAATCGAATTAGCTAATAATAGTGGCGGTAGAGATAACGTATCTGTGGCTATTTTACAAGAATAGTATCCATGGTACACCCTATGGATACTTAAACATTATACCTTGAAACGTTTTACATCTATTAACGTTTCGGAATGGAGTGATTAAATTTTATGGAAAAAGACAGTTATATCGGAATGCTTTTAGACAATCGATATAAGGTTAAACAATTAATCGGTGTTGGTGGTATGGCTTACGTCTTTACTGCTGAGGATACACAAGAAAATAGGATTGTGGCTGTAAAAATCTTGAAAGATGAGTTCGCCAGTAACCATGAATTTGTTAAAAAGTTTATTAATGAATCTAAGGTTCTGTCAGGACTATCACACCCTAGTATTGTAGAGGTATTCGACGTAAGTTTCGATGGTAGCCCTAAATTTATGGTTATGGAGTACATCGACGGTATTACTCTTAAAGAGTACATGGAAACCGCTAACGGCCCTCTATCGTGGAAAGATAGCGTACACTTTACTGTGCAAATCTTAAGAGCCTTACAACACGCCCATGCAAGAGGTGTTATCCACAGAGATATTAAACCTCACAACATTATGCTATTTACTGATGGCACTGTTAAAGTAATGGATTTCGGTATCTCTAAAGTAGCTAGAGAAGAAGTTAAATCTGCTACAGAACACGCTTTAGGCTCGGTACACTATATCAGCCCAGAACAAGCACAAGGGCAATCTACAGACGAAAAAAGCGATATATACTCACTAGGTTGTGTACTATATGAAATGCTTACAGGTCAAAAACCTTTCGACTCCGACAACCCTATAACAGTGGCTCTAATGCACAGTCAAGAGGTTGCTCCAATGCCTACATCGATAAACCCCGACATACCTAGAGGTTTGGAACAGATTATCGTTAAGGCTATGGAAAAGAAACCATCTAGACGTTTCCAATCCGCTGCCGAAATGATTCAAGCTTTACAAGCTTTTAGAAAAGACCCTACCATAGTCTTTAACTACGAGGAAGAAACTGAAGAACCCGAAAACGATAAAGTTATTGAAGAACCTGTTCCAGTGGGTGTAAATGCTAACGGCGGAAGTTCCTCTTACTCTAATACAGAAGAAATTCCTGTTGCAAATACTGGCAATGCAAACCCTCCCGAAGAAGTTATCAATGAGGATGACATAGAAGTAGAAAGGTCTTTATTCTTACCGATATTAACTGGTATTACACTGGTAATAATATTAGTTGCTGTAATATTTGTAGCATCACTAATTAAGAACGCTTTCGCAAGTGACTCATGGAAGAACCCCGAATTTACCATGCCAAACCTAATAGGTCTAGACTATCAAGAGGCTAAGAGTATGTACCCTGAATTGGATATTTCTGTATCCGCTGAGCAGTACTCCGAAACCTACGAAAAAGATACTATCATGGAGCAGAGCGTGGACGAGGGTATCCTTTGTAAGAGCCACGTCGCTGTTGATATTATCATAAGCAAGGGCGTTAAGATGATTACTATCCCAGATGTAACTAACTTTGACTATCAAGTAGCAGAACAAACCCTAAAAAATGAAGGGCTGTTAGTAGAAATGAAGTTCCAGTGGGACGATGACGTGGACAAGGATTACGTTGTTAAAACTGAACCTAGTGCCAAAGAAGAAGTCGCTCCAGGTACTAAGGTTGTACTATATGTCAGTCAAGGTAGATACGTCAGCACCGTTAAAGTCCCTGATTTAAGCGGTATGACTCTAGACGCTGCTAAGGCTATGATTGAAAGCAAAGACTTAACGTGGAAACTAGTATATCAACACTCTAACCAAGCTAAAGATATAGTAGTAGACCAAGATATACAACCCGATACAGAAGTAGACAACAAGACAGAAATTACTATCTACCTAAGCGATGGTGTCGCTCCTACAAACTCCGTAAATACTAAGTTCACTCTCCCAGATAATGCAAGTGGTACGTTTAAGTTCTCTATCTACATTAACACTACGCTATCTCAAGAAAAGAGCGGAATAGTAGCTAGTATGGGCAACGGCTCATTCAATATGGTATTAGAGGGCAACGGTACTCAATCGGTTACTGTTATGGTTACCAACGAGGGCAACGGCAAAACCGCTGAATACGGTAGATACAACATCGACTTCGATACTGGCGACATTGAAGTAATATCCTCTAAGGCTGAACAAGCTTTCATCGATATCGATGGTATAATAGTCCAAACTGAACAAGTAACTCAGCAACAACAACCTATTTACAACGAACAAGTACAAGCAACTGAAGCTCCTGCTTATGAAGCCCCTGTGGAAACTCAAGCCCCTGAACAACAAGTAGAAGAACCTGTTGAAGATAACAACGATTATCAAGGAGATGTAGAAGATAACAACGACTACTCCGAAGATAATGCAGGTGAGTACGATGTTCAATGATGATAACTTGTTTGCAGGTACAGTTATAAAGTCTATAGGTGGTATTTACAGTGTAAAACACTTCCAACAAGTTATAGAATGCAAGGCTAGAGGGGTATTTAGAAAAGATAATATCTATCCTGTGGTTGGCGATGTGGTAATGTTTTCTGACGGTGTTATCCGTGAAATTATAACTAGAAAAAACTTTATCGTTAGACCACCTTTAGCTAACCTAGATGTTATGGTGTTTGTAGTGTCTATGTGTAAGCCGTCGCCTAACTTAACCTTGCTAGATAAGTTTATAGCTGTATGCGAATACAAAAATATCAAGCCTATAATCGCTCTAACTAAAGTGGATTTGGCTGACTATCAAAAGATATACAACACTTACAAGTCCATTGGCATAGATGTTTACATCATAGACTACATTAACGACCCCCAACACTTAGAGTTTAAAAAGGCTCTCGCTAACAATATGTGTGCTTTTACAGGCAATTCGGGGGCGGGTAAGTCTACTCTGCTAAACTCTTTGGATAGTTCTTTAAATATCCCTACTGGTGAGATTAGCGAAAAGTTAGGCAGAGGTAAACATACCACTCGCCACGCTGAAGTTTATCAACTGGACAACGGTGCTTTAATCGCTGATACCCCTGGTTTTTCTACATTTGAAACTAACAGGTACGATATCATAAAAAAAGAGCAACTCGCCCAGTGCTTTAGAGAGTTTTCTCCATATGTGAATAGTTGTAAGTTTAGCGACTGTTCACATACCAAAGAAAAAGGCTGTGCTATAATATCCGCAGTAAACAACGGAGATATCCCTAAAAGCAGATACGTCAGCTACTGTGAAATGTTTGAAAATGCTAAAAAACTTAAGGATTGGGAAATAAATAGTTAAACTTATATATGGAACGGCTCTTTGCCGTTCCGTTTTTTTAAAGTATACTATACGAAAGGATGTACACTGAATATTGAAAACCGCTTTAATATTTTCTGGGGGAAACGCTACAGGCAATGAGTATCTCCCTTGCAACTACGATGTAACTATATCCGCTGACGGTGGATACCTAAACGCTCTAAAGTTTAATATAGTGCCTAACATCTGCATGGGAGATTTTGACACGCTAAAAACCGAGATTAATCCCCTTTGCGAAACTATAAAGTTTCCGCCCGAAAAAGACGACACTGATACCATGCTATGCATAAAAAAAGCACTCTCCATGGGGTGCGATACTATATATATATACGGTGCTACTGGCGGTCGCTTTGACCACACTTTGGCAAACTTACAGGCACTTACATATATGCTAAACCGTAACGTAAATCCCTACATAGTGGATAACCAAAATATCATTACAGTGCAAAAAGAATCCACTAGAACTTACTCAAAGTTGGACGGCTTTAAGTACTTTTCAATACTTGCCTTGACGGATTTTGTTACGGTATCGGCGGAGGGCTTAAAGTACCCCTTAGATTGCACTACCCTATCTTGTGACTTTCCACTAGGTGTAAGCAACGAAATACTTACCCCGTCCATAGATTTAACTGTTCACAGTGGAAAAGCTTACATCATATATTCTAAAGATATTTAAACTACAAAACGGAACGTTTAATATAAAACGTTCCGTATCTTTTAATCTTCTTCGCAATGCTCTTTTTTTATCTTAAAAATAATCCTAAAAATACTAGATACCACTTTAGGTGGCTTAACTACTACTACTTTCATATGTTTACCTCCAAAATAAAAAGTATGTTGCTTATAATGTTATTATATTCTATTTTTGAAAATGTGTTACTAAATATTAAACTGTAAATATTCTGGAACACCATCTTCGGTTATAGTGTAGAGCGATTTTTTAAAGTCGTCACCAAACTGTAGCAAATCTTCCGTGAACAATACCTTTGGAAATATGGATAGATTTAAACCTAATAGTATCTCGAAAATCTCGCAGTTATGCTCGAAACTTTCGCCATTTAAAACCACATATGGCAAGTTGGAAATTCCCCACGAATTGTCTTGAAAGTTTTCTAGAAGTTCCTCGTACTTGAGAATGTTATCAGTAAAGATATTTCTCCAATCTTCACGCCTACGAATGACATCAAAAAAGAACACAACATCGTTAATCTGTGTGGCAAAAGATATCTTTAAAGAAATATCTTTAGTAAATATTTCCTCTCTAACTTTAAACCAGTCTAACTCTAGCTTAGACTTTAGATAAGCATTTCTAATTTGGTTACAGCATAGAATGGTTTTCACTTTCCATGGCTCATCTATAACTTGAAAAGCACTCCAACTATGAGGTACTTCCAAACGCTTTGCAATTTCCGAGCCATACTTATCCAAAGATATAATCTTAACGTTAGCCTCTGAAATTCTAGAAACTATAATCAAAGAATGTTTATGTAGCCTTTTAAGGCTGGAGTTTAGCATACTGTTACTGTAATCTATACCCATTAGGGTTAGCATTTCGGAAATTTGCCTAACTGTAGCGTATTCGGATAGTGCAACTATGCATATCACGGCTTTGTCTAAACGTGTAATTGCACCGTTTTCTATGTTGCTTATTAAGGTGTCAAAAGCAACAGGATTGTCTTTAACATCAAAATGTCGCTCATCACTAGGGTTTGTTGAAAAAAGTGACTGTGTAGGAACTCCCTCGACTGCTGTATCAATCGAGCCTCTTTTATACAGAAACACTTGTTTCCATGTGGAATACTCCTCTCTCATTAATATACCTCCATAACTTTTAATAACCAGTAGCCTAATTTTAACATAAAAGTTATATAAAGTCAAGAGATAATTACACGCTATTGCTTTTAATTTATAACATAAAAAAGGAACGACGTATCGCCGTTCCATATATAGATTATTTAACTCTTTTTATCTTAGATATGAAGAAACCATCACCATTAAAGTATTTAGGGCATAGAGTAGCCTTGTAACTTCCAAAGGGTTCTCCTAAAGCCTCTAGTAGTGCAACACCCTCAAAGTTAGGATGTTCTTTTAAAAAGGTGTCTATTACGTTGTCGTTTTCGGCGGGGTTTAGTGTGCAGGTAGAGTATACCAGTTCGCCACCAACTTTTAAATACTTAGCAGAGTTTTCTAAAATACTATACTGAATCTTTGGGAGGTTTTCAAAGTCTTTAGGATTTTTATACTTAATCTCTGGCTTTCTACGAATGACTCCCAAACCCGAACATGGAACATCACAGAGAACTTTATCGGCTAATGGTAGAGTGTCATTGAACTTAGAGCCATCTCCAACTTGAGCAACTACGTTAGTTAGGTGCAATCTTTCCGCACCTTTTGAGATTAAGTTTACTCTCTTTTGGTGCAAATCAAACGCATAAATTTTTCCAGTGTTGCCCATAATCTCCGATAGAGTAAAAGTCTTTCCACCAGGGGCAGAACATATATCTAAAACTATATCGTTAGGCTGTGGGTTCAAAGCTGTACAGCACATCTGTGAAGATAAATCTTGTACATGGAGAAACCCCTTTTTAAAAGCCTCTGTACTAGTAATATCACCACTTAGTAGTTCATAGCAGTGTGAAAGATACTCCACCTTTTGATATTGCAACTTTCCTAAAAGCTTTAGGCAGTCGTCGTCCGTGCAGATGGTACTATTTACCCTAAAAGTTATAGGCGACTTCTCCACGGAAGTTTCTAGCATATTGATAGCTACATCTTTAGGATACTCTTTCAAAAACTTTTCCACAAGCCACTTAGGGGCGGAATACTCTATAGATAGCTTTTCCAACTCGCCTTTAGGTAGAGGGTACGTTTTACCATCTCGGATAAAGTTTCTTAGTACAGCATTTATAAAGCCACTCGCACTGGATACTTTTAACTTCTTAGCAAGTTTTACACTCTCGTTTACAGAGGCACTATCTGGGATGTTGTCAAGATATAGTATTTGATATATTCCGCTACGCAAAATATTCAGCACAGAAGTATCCAACTTGTTAAGGGGTTTCTTGCTATACCTCGATACTATATAGTCTAAAGTAATCTTTCTTTCAAGTACACCATAGTATATTATAGAACACAACTTTTTATCTTGTGGGGATAGTTCGGAAGTACTTAAAGCCTTGTCTACTACTATGTTAGAAAAGCCATTATTAGTGAAAGTTTTATCTAACATCTTAACAGCTAAGGTTCTGGGCATAGGTTCACGCTCCTTTCTATAGCAAACGTTTTTAAACAACAGAACGGCTAATTGCCGTTCCATGAATAGTTATTCTCCTAGGGTAGTCTTTTCTAGCTTTTTACCTCTTAAGAAGTCTTGAGTTTTCATGCGTTTGCTACCCTCAAGTTGCACCTCATTAAACTGTATGCACTTGCCATCACCACAGACTACCACAAACTTATCAGTATCCACGATAGTGCCAAAAGGTTCTGTAGAAGTCTTATCTAAAATTTCACTGCGGAAAACCTTTAGACGTTTACCGCCCAAAGTGGTAAACCCTGTAATTCCCCTAATGGTATTGTGAACCTCTTGTGCGGGTTTAGAAAAGTCTAAGTGTGACATCTCTTTAGTAATCATCTTAGCGTAGGTGGATAGGCTATCATCTTGAGGGGTACGAGTTAGAGTACCATCTTCAATGGCCTGTATAGTCTGCATTAGAACCTTTGCACCCATTTCGGATAGAGCGTCATGGAGTTCGTCAGCTATCATATTTTCACCTATCTGTATTTCCTCTTTAATGAGCATATCGCCAGTATCTAGACCGCTTTCCATGTACATGGAAGTTACACCCGTAACGGTTTCGCCATCTAGAATGCATCTCTGTATAGGACCAGCACCCCTATACTTTGGCAATAGCGAAGCATGAATGTTAATACATCTATGCTTTGGAAGTTCCAATATTTCCACTGGGAGTATCTGTCCATAGGCTACTACTATTATCAAGTCGGGATTTAACTCTTTTAGCACCCTTAGAGATTCCTCTGCATCATCGCCTTTGCGTAAGCTACTAGGCTGATACACTGGTATTTCGCACTCAAGAGCATACTTTTTAACTGGTGTAGGCACGAACTTATTTCCTCTACCCCTAGGTTTATCGGGTTGTGTGAATACTGCTTGTACTGTGTGAGTACTCTCCACAAGGGTTTTTAAGCATGGCACTGCAAAGTCGGGAGTTCCCATAAATACTATATTCAAAAAATCAACTCCTTTTGTTAGTTACGTTGTCGTTTTTGGTTAATGTTACTTTTGCAAACTGCGGAACGGCAAATCGCCGTTCCCTACAAAGTTTCAATCTATCGAACTTGTATTAACTTAATCTTCTACCCATTCTTCTACTAGTTCTGTAAATAGGTGTCCTTTAAGGTGGTCAGTTTCGTGACAAGCACAACGGCAGAACATATCGGAAAGTTCTCTTTCGTAGTGGTTGCCAAATCTATCCTGTGCAGATAGAGTACACTTTTTAGGGCGAGTAACGTAACCATACTTATTAGGCACGGATAGGCAACCCTCTGGCTCTCTAACTGCTCCCTCAGTGTTGGAAATAGTAGGGTTGATAACCTCTAACTTACCCTCGCCAACGTCTATAACTACTATCTGTCTAAGCACTCCAACTTGAGGTGCTGCTAAACCAAGTCCATCGGCTTTGTACATAGTTTCTGCCATATCGTCTAATAGTTGCCAAAGTTTCTCATCGAACTTTTCAACTGGTCTGCAAGGTTTAGTTAATATCTCATCGCCTTGTTTAACTATCTTTCTAATTGCCATTTTTTAAGACTCCTTTAAAATATTATATATTAAAAATCAATACACATCACCATTGATATCCACAAAAATGTGTAGTTCTGGAATGTTGTGTTTATAAAATTCTTTTAGGACACTCCTAACGAAATCCCTAAAAGGTGTGTTGTTCTTACACTTAATGGTTATCTTATATCTAAACTTTCCGTCAATGCGTTCATGGGTGAACTTAATTGGCGGATTTATTATCATGGGGACGCTGTGGTCTAAGTGCTTAACTTTAGCCTTTATTATTCCCATGACGTTGTTGCAACCCTTTTGCACTATGCTTTCATCTACAGAAGATAGACCTATAGTACAAATATCACAAAATGGCGGAAAAGTTCCTAACTTTCTAAGAGCTAACTCCTCATTGTAAAACCCTACATAATCCTGCCTAATAGCTAAAGGTATAATGTAATGGTCGGGGTTGTAGGTTTGCAAGATGGCTCTACCTAACTTTTCACCACGTCCGCAACGACCTATAACTTGCGTAATGAGTGAAAAAGTCCTTTCGTAACTGCGATAGTCACCAGTGTATAGCATAGCATCCGCTGAGATAACCCCCGTAAGTGTGACGTTTGGGAAGTCTAAACCTTTGCCCACCATTTGAGTACCTATCATAATATCGTATTTGCCATCAGCAAATGCCTTAAAGCCCTTTTCATGAGAATACCTAGAAAAAGTGGTATCAGCATCCATGCGTAAAACCCTAGCAGTTGGGAAAAGTCTAGAAACTTCTTCCACTACCTTTTGAGTGCCAAAACCAGTATACCTAACGTTCCTAGAGCCACAGTTCGGACAACTAGCAATCTCGCCTATGGAATACCCACAGTAGTGACACATTAGTGAATGGTTTGCCTTGTGGTAAGTTAATGGCACTGAACAGTTTACGCACTCTATAACCTTTCCGCAATCCGTACACATGATAGATGTATTATAGCCACGCCTATTTAGTAACAGTATGGACTGCTCACCCTTTTCTAAGTTCTTTAACATTTCAAGCATTAGAGTGTTAGAAATTTCTAGGGTGTTGCCGTTCTTACGTTCTTGTCGCATATCTATAAGAGTAGTCTTAGGTAAGGCGTGGTTGTTGTATCTGTTATTTAAAGTTAATAGCTTGTAAACGTTTCTCTGTGCTAAATAGTAACTCTCTATAGACGGTGTAGCAGATGCCAAAACCAAAGTAGCATTGTTATACTTACATCTAAACCTAGCTATATCCTTAGTGGAGTACCTAGGTGAACGCTCCGACTTGTAAGAACTTTCGCCCTCCTCATCCATGACTATTATGCCCACGTTTTGCAAGGGTGCAAATATAGCACTCCTAGTACCTATAACTATATCCGATAAACCGTCACGGATTTTGCAATACTCATCTTCACGTTGCTTTAAAGATAGCCCACTATGTATTAGGGCTACTCTCTTACCGAAAGCACCCCTAAAGCGTGAAACCATTTGTGGGGTTAAGGCTATCTCTGGGACTAATAGCATAGCGGTTTTGCCATCTTCAATGCACTTTTTTATAAGCTTTTCAAAGATAGCTGTCTTACCACTACCAGTAACACCATGTAGCAAAAAACACCCCGACTTATTCTCGCTTAAGTTTTTTTCAATGCTTTTGAATACTTCAAACTGCTGAACTGTTAAGTTCACATCGGAATTGTATTCCACAGTAGAGTTTTCATAGTTATCGGATTGATACTCAAAAACTTCCACTGCTTGACTTTTTTCAAGGCTGTTAATAGTCCTACTGGATACTCGGCAACTATACTCTACTTCTTTACAAGATACCGTACCGTTTTCCTCTATAAACTTCATAACTCTCTTTTGCGTATCGGATAGTTTAAAGTTTTCCTTATTAAGGGTATAGTTTAAGCTAGGAGTTATCATCTTAGATTTGCCATCTATAGACTTGCTGTCTATTACCCTATTAGCGTATATTATGCCCTTTTCCAGTAGCGATTTTACTTCTATAGTATCCTTTTTGGACTCTATATATTTGCTAAGTTTTAGGGCATCTTTTTTGGATTTTAAAGTTTCTATAAATTTCAACTCGCTTGTATCCAGTAGCCAACTTTCAACAGCTTGTAAGTCTAAACTATATGAGTAGCCTACTTTCATAGTGTAAGTAGGCGGTAGAATAGTTCTAATAGCCTCATAATATGTACAAAAAGTAGTTTCAACTAGTTTATACACCAACTGAACTTGCTCGTAATTTAGTATAGGGGAAATATCCTCCACAGAATAGATAGTCTTATAATTTTTAGGAACGTCTTCCAAATAGATTACTTCTAAAACAACAGCCACATTTAAAACATTTTTTGCACCAAAAGGCACAGATACCCTAACTCCTACAACAGCATTGTTTTCCAGTTCTGTAGGAACTACATACTCGTATAGCATATCGAAACACTGTTGTGTTTCACTTAAAGCTACTCTAACTATTTTAGTACTCATAATATTTCAATTAATCTTCGTTAGTTTTGCACTCTACAATCTTGTAGCGACCACTTGCGAAATCGTCAACAGCCATCTTAACAGGCTTTTTAATCTCGGATGAATCATCTCTCATCTTAGCGAACTCATGATTATTAGCAAGTGTATTTTCTTTAGTTTCTTTCATATTTTCTTTTAGGCTCTCTTGATAGAGTTCTTCTGTAATCTGTCTAGCCCTTTTAGCAACACCTATTACTAAAGAGTAATAGCTTTCATTCTTAGTAATAATTTGAGTAATAGCTGGTCTTAACATAAAAATATCTCCTTTTTAAAAAAACATAAATATCTATATAGGGGTACTACCCTATTAATTTACTGATAATTCACACGCTCTAATAACTGCTTTGAAATCGTCAATAGCATCTTCTAAAGCGTCATTAACGACTACATAGTCATAGTTTTTAGCATAAGGGAGTTCTCTCTCTGCTTGAGCAACACGTTCTTCGATAACTTCAATGCTTTCAGTATTTCTTTTAAGAAGTCTTCTTTTAAGCTCTTGAATAGATGGTGGAGCAATAAATATAAACTTACCCTCTGGGCGAACTTCTTTAACTTTCATAGCACCTTGCACTTCTATCTCTAATATAACGTGTTTACCTGCCTCTAAGTTTTCGTCTACTAGCTTAGCGATAGTACCATAATAGTGGTTGCAATACTCAGCGTATTCCAACATTTCGCCATTGTCAATCTTTTGTTTAAACTGTTCTTCGCTTAAAAAGTGATAGTTTACGCCATCGACTTCACCCTCACGAGGTTTTCTAGTAGTAGCAGAAACAGAATAGTAGAACTTATCATCTTTTAAGATTTCCCCTAATATAGTGCCTTTGCCACACCCAGATGGTGCGGACACTACGAACAATAAACCTTTTTTCATATTATCATACTCCCTTACTTATATTAATTACTCTTAAACCGTTCTGCTATAGTTTCCGGTTGCACTGGAGATAGTATAACGTGGTCACTATCCATAACTATAACAGAGCGAGTACGTCTGCCAAAAGTAGCATCTATAAGTCGGTTATCTTCTCTAGCCTCACAGATTATTCTCTTAATGGGTGCAGATTCCGAACTTATAACCGCTATAACTCTATCCGAGGATATAACGTTTCCAAAGCCTATATTTACGAGTTTCACAAGTTTGCTCCTTAAAAATACTTATTATGTATGGTTATTCAACATTTTGAATCTGTTCTCTAATCTTTTCAAGTTCAGATTTCATATCTACGACAGTTTTAGCTATAGTTATATCTTGAGCCTTAGAACCCATGGTATTTACTTCTCTATTCATTTCTTGAACTAAAAAGTCCAACTTTTTACCAACAGGTTCACTAGATTTAATCAACTCTCTAAACTGAGAAATATGACTTCTTAGTCTAACGGTTTCCTCATCTACAGCGAGTTTTTCACTTAAAATAGAACATTCCATTAAAATTCTAGATTCGTCAATATCCTTGCTTTCTAAAACTTCCGATATTTTTTCATATATGCGTTTTCTATAATTTTCAACAGTTTTAGGTGATGCCACCTCTACAACTCCTACCATACTTTCTATAGCGTCGAGTTTAGAGTTTATATCTTCAAACATTTTTGAACCCTCTATGGTTTTCATACTTAAGAAACTTTCAAGGGCATCCTTAGCGACTGTCTGTACAGAATCCCATATTTCGTTTTCGTCATCCACTGTTTTTACTATGGTAAAAACATCCGGAAACTTTGAAATTTGGGACAACGTTAAATCATCTGTAAGGCAAAGATTTTCGTTAGCCTCTCTAAGAGCCTTAATGTACCCTTGAGCAACTTCTTGATTTACGGATATACTTTCAGTCTTACCCTCGATATTGTTAATGGTAACCAATACTTCAATCTTTCCTCTAGATACTTCAGGTTTAACATAAGACCTCAACTTTTCCTCTAGATATCCCATGTTTCTTGGAATTTTAGCAGAGAACTCATAGTATCTATGATTTACAGAGCGTATTTCCACTAAAATATCTCTAGTGCCAATCACCTTTTGACACCTTCCATAGCCTGTCATACTTTTAATCATATTTAAAAACTCCTACAATGTACTAGATTATTCATACGAAACACATATGTGCAAAGTTATTATACATATTTCGGGCGGATAGAATCCGCCCATACGTTTGTTATTACATACTATTATAGAACATTTTTTTTACTTTGTCAACCACTAAAGTTTAAGAGTAGTGGATAAATACGTCATATACTTAAAAATCATTACTTGCGAAAATTTGACAGATTTAAACAGTGGAACGTCTTTTCGTACAAAAATAATTTATTTTACCAAATTCACGTTTATTAGATTGATTTTTTCACTAATATGTGATATTATAGTAAAAAGATGTTATTATAGGAGTGATAATGTTGTATGAATTAAAGAGTATATTAAATATATTATTGGGTATTGCTTTAATGTCCCTATGTGTATCTTGTAACGATAATATAAGCATTGCAAGTGAAACACCTACAGCTATTAATGACATCACTATTGGTTTGACTGAAGAATATCAAACAACATTAAATGAAACCATATCCGAAACGGCAAATACATCTACTACCAAAACAGATTTAGACTATACCTCACTATTAGAACTCTACCCCGATGAGTCTATCTCTCAAGATTTGCAATCTATACAATGGTCGGAAGATATGGTATTTACAGACTTAAACTCAATGCAATCTTACATAGATGCTTGTATTTCCAACTGTCAAGAGGATATAGGCTTAATAGTCCCCTATGGGTATACTATACCCTCAAACGAAAGCTATGCCTATTTCGATAAGGGTGTGTGGTCTATAAGCGGTAGCCAAAACATATTGGGTCACAACGAAAATAAAGCATACTTTATAGTGTACCACTTAAAGTATACTACTGGAAAGTTGGTATATAACGCTTACCTAAAACAAGATACCTCTACCCTAACCCCCGAACAACTAGAAGTATACAACATATCCGTGGACTTTATAGAAAATACCCTAGATACTTCTAAACCTGTAATATCTCAAGAAAAACAAATATTTGACTACATCTGTGAAAAAACTTCTTACTACAAAAATGAAGATACCTCCAACCAGTACGACAGATACAAATCATCCATAGGAGTACTAGTAGACGGCTATGCCAACTGCATGGGCTATGCCGATACTTTCTTTTTGTTGTGTTCTATGGCTAATATGAACGTTACTTACGTTTCCGAAAAGTCTATGAACCATGCATGGAATATCATTACACTGGATGGTAAACAGTACCTTGTAGATACTACTTTCGCTGATACTATCTACAGCTCTAAAAACTTGATAAGCTATGAATTTTTTAACGCTAGTTTGGAATTCGTAAACCAAAAGTACACCCTTAGCAACAACAACCCTACTCTAAATATTCAACCTACTTTCGATGATAACTACTACTTCTACTATAAGGATTTTAACCCCCACATTGCGGATTCTAGCAACATATATGATACTATAGCATCTTATATCGAAAACGGCGAAACCCTCTTTGAGGTTATGTGCGAGGATACTCTACCTACTACCAACGAACAGGATTTTATTAAAAAGCTATCCGAAAAGTTGCCCACTAAGTACAGCGGTAAAAAGATAGGTTGCATATTGCAACCATTTAACAGTTACGGCTACGTTTTAATATCTATAGGATAATGGCAACAAAAAAAATCGAGTAAGCAAAAGCCTACTCGATTTACATCAATTGGTTGGGAAGGCGGGATTTGAACCCACGAGTGACGGAGTCAAAGTCCGTTGCCT
>CAYXNU010000008.1:0-19187 GCA_964466485.1 uncultured Ruminococcus sp. | reverse complement strand
TTGTAGAATCTTTTCACGACGTTCACGTTCTGCTTTCATCTGTTTTTCCATAGAGTCTTGAATCTCTCTAGGTGGTAAGATGTTTTTAAGTTCTACACGGTTTACCTTTATGCCCCATCTGTCGGTAGCTTGGTCTAATATGGCTGTAATTTTAGTATTTATTACATCTCTAGAGGTTAATGTTGCATCCAGTTCCATATCACCGATAATGTTTCTTAGTGTAGTAGCTGTTAGATTTTCTATAGCAGTCATAGGGTGTTCTACACCGTAGGTAAACTGTTTAGAGTCGGTAACTTGAAAAAATACTACAGTATCTATTTGCATAGTTACGTTATCTTTGGTGATAACTGCTTGTGGTTTAAAGTCCACTACTTGCTCTTTAATGGATACTTTTTTAGCTATTCTATCTAGGAAAGGAATGGTAAAATGTATACCAGTTCCCCATGACGCAAAGTATGAGCCTAACCTCTCAACTACATACTCTTGAGCTTGTGGGACTATCTTTATATTGGATATTATAAACAATATTATAAGCACCACTATTATTAATATCACTGTTAAAACTTCCATGAAAAACACTCCTTAAAATATAAATATAAAATATATAACGGCATAGCAAAGATTTTTTCAACACTATGCACGACGTACCAATAGTTTACTGCCTTGCACATATTCAACTACTACTTTTGAGTTGACTTCTATTATAGAGCCATCTACGGACTTTGCATTCCAGTCTACACCGTTTAGTGAAACTCTACCACTTTGCGACGATTCGTCAATGGTTTCTATTACTGTGGCAATCTTTCCTATATCCAAATCATAGTTAGTGGGTTGACTCTTTTTAACCATAAACTTTTTCAATATAGGTCTAGTAAAGATTAAAAGCACTAACGAAACTATTACAAATACTGCAAACTGTCCAATGGGTGGCAAAAACATCGATGCTACTAGTGCCACTAACGATGCTACCGCAAACCATATTGATACCAATTGCATTGTGAAAACTTCAGCTAAAACGGATACTATTAATAATATTATCCATAGCCATACATAAGTATTCATAAATACACCTCACTTATAAAGGTTTATCTTCAGTGGATATTTCTTGAGAGTCGTCTTTTTTTAAAGACTCCTCTGGGGTAGTTTCAGTTTTTGGCGATGGTTTAACCTTTAAAGCACTCATAGCCGAACAGAATATTCCTAATGCTACAACCACCCCAAATAGAATGAAATCTACAGTAGTAAAGTTATCCACATAAATCACTTCCTTTAACTAACATATACTATATAGCCTTAATATTAAAGCTACATTAAAATTTGATTTTTTTGTTATTTCAAGTTGCTACTCATACAAATATCATTCAATGGACAAGCATAACAGACGGGAGTTCTAGCCTTGCAAATATCTCTACCAAATTGCACTAATCTATGGCAATAGTCCGAAGACTTTTCTGGCGGAATTAACTGCACTAAATCTTTTTCCACCTTAGAGGGGTCTTTACTACTGGTTAAGCCTAAACGTCCAGTAATGCGTATGCAATGAGTATCGGTAACTATGGCGGGTTGATGGTAAACATCCCCCATAATTAGATTAGCTGTCTTTCTGCCAACCCCTGCAAGTTTCAATAAATCTTTCATGTTGTTTGGAAGTTCTCCATTGAAATCTTTTAAAAGTATGTTTGCAGTAGCACGGATATTTTTAGCCTTATTTCTAAAAAAGCCACAAGGTTTAATGTCACGTTCTAGTTCCGAAATTTCACAGTTAGCAAAATCCTCTAGGGATGTATACTTTTTAAAGAGTTCTTTAGTAACTATGTTTACTCTAGCATCTGTGCATTGTGCCGATAGTATTACAGCAAACAACAACTCATAGGGGTGAGTATACACCAAAGAACACCTTATACTAGGATACATTTTTTCTAGCCTAATACAACTTTCCAAAGCCACATCTTTTTTATCCATAAATTATTAGATACCTCCAATAAATATAAATCTATTTGCCAAACATTTCAGCGTGTTCTAGTAGCACCACAATATCTTGAGGGCGATTAAGTTTTTGAATAGCCTTATCGAATGGCAAAATATACCCCGATAGTATTTCATCATGTTTAAGAGTAAAAGACTTGTTCAGCCTAACTTTGCCACTAAAATATACGTCTGTTTTGATAGCACCGCTACTCAATGTGTGACGGTATTCACTTCTAAAGTTTTCGTCGAAAGTAACTTTTAGGTTAGTTTCCTCAAAGATTTCTCTAGTAGCGGTTTCTATTTCGGTTTCAAAGAACTCAATATGCCCTTTAGGGAAGCCAATGTGTCCGCTAATGTTTTCAATAAGGATATACTTTTTAATGTTATTTTGAACGGTATATAGCACTCCCCCACAAGACTTTTCATAGTAGCAATGCACCTTTGGAGAATACTTTTCTTCTTGACTTTCTACAGAGTACCATATTTCAGGTTCATATATTTCAGTGCCTTCGGGAATGACTACCCATTTATCACGTTTGCAATTAGAACGTTCTATCACGGCACACACCACGCCATTAAAAGATGGTTTAGAGCCATCGTAGTTTAGTATGTATACGTCTTGTATACCGCCATCTTCAGCGATAAACCCCACATAGCCATAGTACAGTTTATGGGCTTTCCCCGAATGTATACGTTGACGCATACCAGCAGTTTTATCCACAGCGACTTTTACTTTAATCCCTAGAACGCTTTTCCAATCACCTTTAGCAACTTTTTGCATATAAATAAGACCTCTCTTTCGTGCAATATCGACATTAACATAAATATATTATAGCACTTTTATGCACTATATACAAGTAATTTTTTTTAAAACGTGAGTTCGATATATAAAAAAAATGGAACGGCAAACCGCCGTTCCACACACTGCAATGATTAATCTATTTGATATGTATAACTTAAAGTGATGTCGGAATTGTCATCATCATCTAAGTTAGGGTCTGGAATACTAGCACCACAGCTACCACAGAACTGGAACTTAGCACTAACTTCGGAACCGCACTTAGGGCAAATCTTACAACCCTTTAGAGTGTTAAATTCAAACTTCATTTTCTTAATTCTTCTACGTCTAATTTCGATATCATCGCAAAGCTTTTTTAATTCAGCACGGTCAACGTCGGGGTTAAGATAATATTTTTTACCGATATCGGCAAATATCTCCATTATTCTTTCTTCCTCGTACATAATCTTCTTTTTTAAATTGCTTAACTCTGACATACTTTTAGCCTTATCACTAGCACCTTTACTAGCAGAATTGACAGCATCTAAAAATCCCATTGTAAGTACCTCCTAAAAAATTGTATAATGTATATAGTATATAACATTTGAACTTAAACGAGTTCTCCATTGATTTAATTATAACTAATAAAACATAATTTGTCAAGTGCTTTTTTGTGTATTTTACTCTTAGAGATAATATTTATGCATTGCTAGAGATTATTATAGAGCCTATTATTCTGTGGAAGTCCTCTTTAGATTTATCAACGTTATTTAAGGCGACTTCATCAAAGGAGTATATAATGCCATCTATACTAAATACCACGCTCATTTCTGTGACGTTTTGGTTGTTGCTATCCATGTAGGTGCAGACTAACTTTCTACAGTAAGTGCCATCCACATCGCTAGTAGAATTGTTTTCTAGTAAAAAGTTTGTGTATGATTTAAAGTTATCTAGTAAAGCGTCGGCACACTTGTCAGTTAAGGTTTGGTCGTTTTCTTGAGAGAACTCTGTATTTAAACAGCTAACCATAAGATAGTTTTCGTTATCGCAATAGTGATAAACTTTTTCATCTTCGGTGTAGGTTTGCCAGTAGGATGGCACTTCGTACTTTATGCCGTCTAGGTAGTTTATGCTACAGTATGTAAGTGTTTCGGAGGTTTGCACATCGGCAGAAGTTTCGTTTATACTCTTAAGTGAAACGTTTTGGCTACACGATATTAACGCAACACTTAAAAAGACTATCATTACTAAAAATCGGATACTTTTTATTTTCAAAGTAGTTCACTTCCTTTAAGTTCAAGATAATTTTATTATATACCATTAAAAACCAATTGTCAACGAAAAAGTTTGTCATATCCGCTCGAAATGGGATATTATTACTAAATTAAGAATAAAATTATAAAATATTGTAAATTTTTTATTTTTTACTAGATTTTTTTAAAAATCTATGATATAATATCAAGTACGATATTTTACTACAAATAAGTATTTTTTTAATTATTTAATTACTATGGGAGATGATTGCAATGAAGAAGAAAAAGATTGTTGCTCTAGCAATAGCACTAGTAAGTGCTTGTACTTTAGCAACACAAGGAGTTACTAGCATAAGTGCATTAAGTCAAGGGCAAGAAGAAGCTATTGACGCATTTCAAAACATTAAGAAAGACCTTTTAAAAGATAACGACGACGAAATTTCTATTCTAGATTTACTTTACATAAAGAGGGATATCTTCGGTACTACAGAGGGTAGTTCTACTGTAACTACTGCTATCAGTACAGCAAATGAACCAGTTGTTACTACTGCCCCCGGATATATTGATTTAAGCCCCCTACCTGAAATTACTACTGTTGAAGTTGAACCTGACGTTACTACTGTTACTACACAACCTGTAGCATCAGATGACCCAGACGTTATCGTTAGCAGTACTACCCCTATGTACAAGGGTATAGATGTTTCTAAGTGGCAAGGTACTATTAACTGGCAAACAGTTAAGAACTCTGGTATAGACTTTGCTATCATTAGAGCAGGTTTTAGAGGCGATGCTGGTGGTCTATACAAAGACCAATACTTCGAGTACAACTACAACCAATGCAAACTATATGATATTCCTGTAGGTTGCTACTGGTACACAAACGCTAAAACTGTGGCTCAAGTACAAGAAGAAATAGAATACCTTATGACACTTATCGATGGCAAACAGTTTGAATATCCTATATGCTTTGATATAGAGTCCGAAAAGATAAAGAATGTATCTACTAGCACTCTAACAGATATTACTATTACTTTCTGTGAAACTCTACAACAGAACGGCTACTACGTTTCAATATATGCTAACCCTACATGGTTCGATAACTATCTAGATAAGAGCAGACTTACAGCATATGATAAGTGGTTAGCTAACTGGACTACTAATCCAAAGTATGGCAGTGAGTTCTGTGGACTTTGGCAATATAAAGTAGGTACTTGTTTAGGTGTTAGCGGTGAATGTGACTTAGACTACTCTTACAAGAACTACCCTTACATCATCAAGCAACAAGGTCTTAATGGTTTCTAAAGTCAAAGTATACGACTAAGTTTATTATCTATGGGTGACACTTAACGGTGTCACCTATAGTTGTCTAAATTTTAAACAAGGAGTTGATTTTTATATTACACTTTATTATTGGTAAAGGTGGTACAGGAAAATCTCAAAGGTTAATCTACTCTATAGATGAGTTGATTAAGAATAACCTAAAGAACGGACAACCTAACCTTAATGAAAAGATTTACGTTATAGTTCCCGAACAGTTCTCTTTTGAGTACGATAAGAAACTATACGAAACTGTAAACCGCCCCGAAACCTTTTCAAATGATGCCCCATACTTTGCGGAACTATATGGCAATTTGGGTGCGTATGAGTACAACCATATAAACGTCACTAAGTTTAGTAAGATTAGTGAAACTATCATTAATAAGTATGGAAAATCTTCCAAAGACTACATTAATGAGCTATCTAAAATTATGGCTATGTACAAGGCTATCAAACAGCTTAAGGACGAAAAAGCTTTAACCATTTTGGAAAAGCAAGTTAAAAGCATAGACTTTATTGACGTTGCTTTAACTGAAGTTACAGAACTTAGAAAAAGTAATATCTCCCCTGAAATGCTTAAGGATATCGCTGAAAGTTTCCCTAGCGATGTACCCGACAATGTAAGAGGCAAGTCTAAAGATGTAGCTTTGATATACAACAAATATTACGAAGTTTTAGCAGAAAAAAATCTACACGATACCCTTAGCGATATCCTAGAATGTGACCGCCTTGTAAAAGAAAATCGTATCTTTGAGGGGGCTACTATATTCATTGATGAATTTGATGCTTTCACTAATGACGAACTACAATTGCTAAATACAATACTATCCCAGTGTAAAGATTTATACATATCTTTGCGTATGGATGCTAACTATAAGAATAGGTCTAACCAGTTTGAAACGGTAAATAAAACCTATCAACAGCTAACAACTTTAGCTGAACAAAACCACCAACCTTGTCAAGATATAGTATGCACTGAACTCTTTAGGTATGATTCTACAGATTTGAAAACTATCAGTGGAGAGATTTTCTCATATCACAAAAAAGAAAAGATTGACAGCGTGGGAGATGTATCCATTATTGAATGCGACGACTACTATCAAGAGTGTGACTATGTATCCTCTCAAATTAGAAAACTTATTATGGATGGCTACCAGTATAACGATATATTCGTTACTACCCGCCACATAGATAACTATGTTGGTATTATAGAGCAGTCCTTTAAAAAGTACGATATACCTTACTTTTTAAGCACCGATAAGTCCTCTATATATACTTCTATAATGGTATACTTTATAACACTCCTAGAGATAGTATCCTCAAAAAAGTTCAACACCGACGCTATACTTAGATATGTCAAGAACCCTATAAATAACATCTCATTTGAAAAGATTTCCGATTTGGAAAACTATTGCTACAAGTGGAACGTTAAAGGCAATATGTGGATAGAACCTTTCGTTGATGACGACAACGTAACCGCCGATATCACTAGACAAAATATCATTACACCACTAAACGAACTAAAGCTAAACATTAAAGACAAAACTTGCACCGAAGTATGCCAACTACTATTTAGCTTTATGGAAAGTCAATCCATTAGGGACAATGTACAGATGATTATAAACAACAACCGTGCAAACGGCATGGAGGGTGTAGCTGACGAAATGGTTCGTATCTGGGATATGCTTATGACTATACTAGACACCCTTTGCACTTTTATGGGCGATGAAGTTATCCCTATTAGTGACCTTAAAGATGTAATCTGTGCAATGATTAGCCAAAGTAACTTTAAAGTTGCACCCCAAAAGTTGGACGCTGTAAGCTTTTCATCTGCTGACAATGCAAGGTTTAACTCCCCTAAGATACTATTTGTTTTGGGTGTAAATGATGGCGTATTTCCGTCATCTGTAAGCACTAATGGAATATTTACCAGTGCAGATATGCAATACTTTAACCGTGAAAATATATTCTTTTCTAAAACCCTAAAAGACAAAACCGCTGACGAAAAACTCGTGGTATATAAGACCCTATCAGCACCATCAAATAGGCTATATCTATCGTATGCTTTAAAGAACACTATGGGCGATGTTAAGTATCCATCCTATGTAGTTGACAGCGTATGCAACCTATTTACTAACTTAGCCGTTCAACGTGCCTGTGACGTTCCTGTTAAAGTAGTGTGTTCTACTTTTAAGTCTTCGTATGATTTCTTTGTAAGAAACTTTTGGAACAACTCTCAAGACAGAACTACCGTTGAAAGTGTCCTAAACTTAGACGATTTTTATGCTTCTAAGTTGCAATACCTACATAAGATTTCTACTAACACAGAACTAAAGATTCAAGATAAGAGCATAGCTTTAAAACTATTTAAAAACAAGATAAAGATATATGCTACTAAGTTTGAAACCTTTAACAGATGCCACTTTAAATACTTCTGTAGTGAGGGCTTACGCATTAGAAAACCTATAAAGACTGATATCAATCGTACGGAAATAGGAAACATTATACACTACTGTTTGGAAAACGTTATTAAATCCCACGACAAGGAAAGTTTTGTAAAGCTATCCCACAACGAACTAGTTGAACAAGTGGACTCCCTAAGCGTTACCTACAAAGAAGAAAAACTCGGTGGAGATTACGGAAAGAACCAACGTTTTGAGGCTAACTTTAAAAGAGTTAAAGATAGCATTATACAAACCCTTAAACACATTCAAGAGGAGTTCTCACAGTTGGAGTTTACCCCCTCGGACTTTGAACTATGCATAGATGACAACGGCGACTATAAACCACTATCCATTACCAATGAGGACGGTGTAGAACTATTCCTTTGTGGTAAGATAGACCGTGTGGATATCCTAAATACTGAAGATAAATCTTACGTTAGGGTTATAGACTACAAGAGCGGTAATCAAGAGTTTGAAGAAGAAAAACTCCCATATGGTATAGATATGCAAATGTTTTTGTACCTATTTGCTATTATAGGTAGCGAGGGCAAGTATAAAAACTACACTCCTGCAGGTGTTCTATATATGCCTGTTAGTGAGGTTACAATAAGCGAAATTCGTTCAAACGATAAGAAAAACGTATCTGGTACTATTAACAAACACTTTAAAATGAAAGGTGTTGTACTAGATGATGTTGATGTTTTACAGTCTATGGAGAAAGACTTAAAAGGTGTATACATTCCATTTGCAACGTCAGGCAAATCTAAAAAGATGATTCTATCCGAAACGCAGTTCGACAAGATTAAAGCCCATGCTGAAAGCTTACTAATCAATATGGCTAACTGTCTAAGCAACGGTGATATTTCTGCTAAGGCTTTGGTGTTCTATGGTGAACAAAGAGATAGCAAACGCAAAGGCGTGAAAACCGTCTGCAGATACTGCGACTACTGGAGCATTTGCGGTAAGTACCCCGAAATAGATTGCACCTCTATAGAAAAGGACGATGCTAAAGAACTCTACAAACAAATAATCTCTGAGGAGGATGACGAAGATGGCAAATTGGACTAAAGAACAAGAATTAGCTATAAATGCAAATGGATGTTCTATAATAGTTTCAGCGGCTGCTGGTAGTGGTAAAACTTCCGTTTTAGTTGAAAGACTCTTAAGAATGCTTTCCAACGATGTGGATAAAATCTATGCTGATAGAATAGTTGTAGCTACTTTTAGTAAAGCATCCGCTTCCGAAATGAAAGAACGTCTAGTAAAGTCTATCACTAAACAGATAGATTTGCACCCCGAAAACGACTGGCTAATACAACAACACGCTATGTTACAAAGTGCTAAAATTTCTACAATACACTCTTTCTGCTTTGACTTAATTAGAGATAATATTGACACTTTAGACGTATCTTCTAACTTTAAAATAGTAGAACCCGCTGACGAAAAAGTATTGTGTTTAAAGGCTATACAAGAATCCATTGAGGATATGTATACTCAAAAGCACGATGATATGCTATTCTTAAGCCAAACACTTTGCGACAAAACCGACGACGTTCTAGATAGTATTCTATACGACTTATACCGCTTTTTAATGTCCGTGCCTTTCTTTGAAGATTGGCTACAGACTAAGTGCATAGACTACTACTCCAAAGACGATATGTTCAACGATGAGGCTATAGACTCCGCTTTTGAACACCTTATCGATAACTTTAAAGAGTGCTTAGTATTAAACCAACGTGCTATAGAATTAGCTGAGGATGCTAGTGACGACAAGTGCTTAAACATTCTATACAATGAAAACAACTTCTTAATAGATAGCATTGAAAGTTTAAAAACTAGCGACAGATACGACCCCAACGTTATAGGGGCAATGGATAGCTTTAAGTTCGGAAAGATAAGTTTTAACAAAGATACAGATTCCCAAACACATAACAATATAATCCTCTACAGAGATGAGTACAAAAAGATTTTTAAATCCCGTAGGGTAAACTTAAAAGTCTTAAAAGATGCTATGGAAAACTACTCCACTGACAAGGCTATAAATAAGAAAGTATCTATAATACTATCCGAACTAGTATGCGATATCCACAGTAGGCTAAACGCTATTAAGGCTGAAGAAAATGTTTTAGGTTTCTCCGATGCTGAACAGATATGCATTAAGTTACTAGCTAAAAAGGATGATAAAGGAAACATCGTTAAAACAGACCTTGCTGAAAAGCTATCCGAGTACTACCAAATAATCATGCTTGACGAATTTCAAGATACTAACAACAATCAAGACTTAATATTCAAAATGATTTCTAAAAACGGTACTGCCGAAAAGATGGGTTCTAATATGTTCGTTGTTGGAGATGTTAAGCAATCTATATATAACTTTAGGTTGGCTAACCCTCAAAATTTCATAGACGTTATAAACTACTCTAAGCCCTACAAAGAAGACGACAAGCCCCAAAACGCTTACATTAAACTTAACAGAAACTTTAGAAGTTCTAGGGATGTTATAGACTTTGTAAACTTTGTATTTGAAAATATCATGAGTGAAGATATGGGCGAAATAGTCTATGACGATAACGAAAAGTTAATCTATGGTGCAAACTACCCTCAAGGGGACAGACGTACAGAAATCCCTATAATAGATACCAATAGGTTCTCCGTAGAAGAATACGTCGCTAAAACTATTAAGTCCATGATAGATAACAAGTACCCCGTAACAGACCGTGACGGTTCTGTTAGGTGTTGTCGTCCTAGTGACTTCTGTTTGCTATTTATGACTAGTGCTAGTATGGTTTCATACTTTGAAAAACTTCAAGATGTTGGCTTATCTGTTGACTTTGAAAAAGATGAGGAGTTCTTAAAGTCTAGAGAAGTATCCTTGCTATTTAATATGCTTAAGATAGTTGACAACCCTATGGATAACATCGCTATGACTTCCATTATGATGTCACCACTATTTATGTTCACCCCTGACGATGTTGCTAACATTAGGCTTGTAAATAGGGATTCTAGTGTGTATTCATCAGTGTTGGAAATATATGTAGATATTAAAAAAATATACCCTGCGGATTTAGTAGCTAAAGTTAAACACTTAGTGGATACCCTAAACTTACTAAGAAACCTCTCCGCTAACTGCACATCCTATGAGTTGCTAAGTGCTATTATAGACGCTACAGATTTAATATCCGTTATGCAAGTATATGACACTTCCAACCACAGACGTGAAAATATACAAGTGTTCTTAAAGATAGCTCAAAACCATGATAACAACTCTACTACTGGTATTTCGGGCTTTATTAGATATATAAATACTATACTAGACAACAAAGAAGATATAGACGTTAAAAACCACAACAACGTATCTAATAGTGTAATTATTAAGACTATGCACAAGTCTAAAGGTTTGGAATATCCTTTTGTGTTCATCTGCAACGTTGAAAAGAAGTTTAATGAAAGTGATACCTCTGACATTATACAGAAAAACTTTAAACATGGTTTGGCTTACCAACTTAAGGATAGAGAGTCTTTCCTAAGGTATGAAACTATAGACAAGATTAGAATTACTAGCGATAAGCTTTCCGAGTTGAGAAGTGAAAAAATGCGTTTGATGTACGTTTCATTCACTAGGGCTAAAGAAAAGCTATTTATTCCACTGGGGTTAAGTGCCTCCGATACAGAAATAACTAACATTTCTAAGTACATGAACACCATACAGTACGAGGAAAGAATACCACCATATCTAGTAAAAAATTCTATATATATGAGAGATTGGTTACTAATGACCCTCTGCTGTTGTGACAAGGCTAAGCCTCTAAGAGATTTCCTTGCGTTGCCCGATGTTAATATTATCAAGTACCCCTCCAAGTTGAATATGTATATATACAACCCCTCCGAGGATACTACCACTACAGAAGATACCCCTACTTGCAACGATACTATATTTGCAGTGGATGAAACTTTAAAACAAGATATTATCAACAGTTGCAACTTTAAGTATGTAAACGAAAAGGCTGATTTACCTGCCCGTATTAGCGTATCAACGATAGTGCAATCTAGTAGGGATGATTTCCAAATTAAGAGTACTATTCTAGGTATAAACCCCACCGTTGAAGACACTGAAGAAAATCTAAACAGTGAACTAAGAACCCCTAACTTTATGAACGTTGAAACTTTAACTCCTGCTGAAAAAGGTACTGCTATCCATAAAGTTATGCAGTATTGCAACTTTGAAAACCTATCTAAAGATATTAATGAAGAATTGCATAGGCTAGTAGCAGAGGGATTTATTTCTGTTGAACAGTTTAAAGTTGTCGATGTGAGAGTATTTAAAAGGCTAATACACAGCGATATCTTTGAACTAATTAAGAACAACAAAGTCCAACGTGAACGTGACTTCTTAGTAAAGGTATCCGACCTAAACCTACAAAGCGAGGCTCTAAACCTCTACAAAGATACCGAAACTATGTTGCAAGGTTGCATGGATATGATAGTCTTTGAACCCGATGGCATTACCATTATAGACTACAAAACCGACAACGTATTTACTATGGAAACTCTAAAGGAACGCTATGCTTTACAGATTCAACTCTATAGGAGTGCTTTAAGTTTAATTGAAAATCTTCCCATAAAGAGGACTTTAATATACTCTATGAAACTAGGAAAGTCTATCGAGATTGAATAATATAAGTTTATTTGTATGGAACGTCCGTTGGGCGTTCCTTACGAAATTAAAAAAGTTTTTTAAAAAATTTTTAAAAAACTCTTGACAAAATCTTTTTTTGTGGTATAATAATATATGTTGAGTCGGTCAGTTAAGACTCAGAAATATAATATGCCATTGTGGTGAAATAGGCAGACACGAGGGACTTAAAATCCCTTGGTAGAAATACCGTACCGGTTCAAGTCCGGTCAATGGCACTGTTTTAGTAATGTTTAAGAGTATACAAGCTTTTAAGCATTATTTTTTATATATACACATTTTTAGGAGGGATTCTATGAGAGAACATATAATATCTAAACTAAATGATATCGAAAAACAACACAACATAAAGATAATCCATGCGGTTGAAAGCGGTAGCAGAGCGTGGGGGTTCGCCTCGAAAGACAGCGACTATGACGTGAGATTTATATACGTTAGACCTTTGGAATACTACCTATCTTTAAACCAAACCGCCGATGTACTAAACTGCGAACTAAACGACGTTTTCGATATTAACGGGTGGGATAT
Source organism: uncultured Ruminococcus sp. (assembly GCA_964466485.1). Lineage (GTDB taxonomy): Bacteria > Bacillota > Clostridia > Oscillospirales > Ruminococcaceae > UBA5884. Next base: position 6,206 of record CAYXNU010000008.1, on the reverse strand, counting down.
TCAAAAAGTTTTAAAGTTGACGTATAAGTCAAACCCTACTATTTTTGAGTGGTCGCTATCGCCTATAGTGTACAAAACTACTCCGATATTCGCAGATATTAAGGACACTATATTTGAATACTTCTCTTGTAAGTCGGGGTTGTACCACTACTTAAGCACCGCTAAAAGCAACTACAGAGAGTATCTAAAAGGTGACTTAGTTAAGACTAAAAAGTACTTCTACGTCATTAGACCACTACTAGCCTGTAGGTGGATTTTAGACCACAAAACCCCTGCACCTATGCTATTCTCCGAGTTGGTAGAAGCTGAACTCCCTAACTACATGAAACCATACATAGACCACCTTTTGGATATAAAAATCAATTCTAATGAGAAAGACTTTGGCGAAAAGATATCCCCTATAAACGACTACATAGAAAGTGAATTTACAGCAGTACAAGAGATAATATCTAAAATGCCTAAAGAAGACGTTCACCAGTGGCAACCCCTAAATGAACTATTCTACAGCATAGCAAAGGGGGATTCTATTTGAAGTTTGGAATAGTTGCAAGTTCAAACACGCTAAAGTATAGCTCACTTTCAAATGTGCTAATGCTGGAAGATATTCTAAAGGGTATGGGCATAGATGTTGAACTTTCTAGTTACCTATTTGAGAATGATGGCAATGTTGAAAACTCTGCACAGCTAAAGGCAACTAACTTAATGCGTTTCTATCAAGATGATACTATCACTCATATAGTGGATATCTCTGGTGGGGATACCGCTAACGAAGTACTCCCACTACTAGACTTTAAAGCCATTCAAGAGAGCCACAAGCCTTTTATGGGCTACAGTGACTTATCTGTAATACTGAATAGCCTATACGCTAAAACTCAAAATATGGGCTATCTGTACTCTGCTATGAACCTACTTAGAGAGGATTCCCTTAAGCAGATTTCCAACTTTGAAGATACCTTTATAAATGGCTCTAATGCTCTATTTGACTTTAACTATACGTTTCTTCGTGGGGAAAGTCTACAGGGTGTACTAGTAGGTGGAAACATTAGGTGCTTAGCTAAGCTATTTGGTACGCCATACTGTCCCGACTTTAGCGATAAGATTCTACTACTGGAAAGTCGTGGTGGTGACGCTAACTCTATAAAGTCCTTGCTAAACCAGTACAGTCAAGTGGGAGTATTCAAGCAAGTTAGGGGTATAGTGTTGGGAACTTTTTCAAACATGGAAAAGCACCACATAATGCCTACAGTTGAAAGCATGGTACTAAACCTAACTAAAGATATCCCTATAGTTAAGACTTTCGATATCGGTCACGAACCTAACTCTAAATGCATTAAGATAGGCTCTTACTATACCCTATAGAAAACTACTATTTGCCATTGTAGTACCTAACTATAAAATATATAAAAAAATAAAAATTTTTTTAAAAAAACTATTGACATTATATAAATTATGTGCTATTATATAATCACAGTAAGAAATACATAAAGCCATTCGGTAAAAGGTGATATGCGTTTCTAAGAAAGGACTAGGATACCAATGGAAAGGTTTCTTGTTTAGGATTACGATTTTTTTATTAACGAAAGTGGTGTGAACCCGATGGAAAAAGAAGAAGTATCATCGTTAAGTTGTTCCATTGCTTTAGGTTTTGGAACGTGTAAAATTGAATATTTGTATTTAGATTAATTATTAGAACATCATCTTTTGTGGTGTTATCTGTACACTGTTATTAAAAACAAGTGATACAGGCTTTATCGGACACGCAGTATAGTTGTGTTTGTTATTTACATTCATCGATTAATTACAGTAAAAAAGTAATATATACGGATTGCTTAGGTTATGCAGTCCGTTATATTTTTACCCTTTAAATCTTAACACTTAATCTTTAATACTTATTTCAGTATGGGAGGGGTTTACCCCGACCAAAATTATATTATGTTCTATCTTATCACTATATTATCTATATATTATTATGTTCAAAATTTGATACACCCCCATATCAAAATTTAATACACCCCGTATCAAAAATTGATACACCCCATATTAAAAATTAATACACCTGTATCAAAAATTGATACACCCCCCTAAACTATATAATTAATTTACATACGTCATGTAAAAATTTTATGTGCTAGTTTGAACCCTTAAAAACTAGTGACATTTTAAAAGTTATATGCTATAATGTTAGTACAATCTATATTAAGAAAGGAATTGAATTTTTATGAGCATGAGAGGTATTGAAACCCCCATCCGTGAGATTAGAAGACAAGTCTTTACGGAAGTAGCTAAGGTAGCTTTCTACTCCAATAATATCAATGACGACATAGAGGCTATACCTTATAAAATCACCCCTGGAGATGTTCCACTATACCGTGAGAGCATTTACAGAGAAAGAGCAATAGCTTCCGAAAGAGTACGTTTGGCAATGGGTATGTCTTTACGCCCCGAAGACCAACCAGTACACGTTACTAGCGGTTTAACAGAGAGCAACATATCCGATAAGTACTACGAACCCCCACTAATGCAAGTAATTCCATCTGCTTGTGATATGTGCGAACAGAACAAGTATGTAGTATCCGACCAGTGCCACGGTTGTGTTGCACACCCATGTATGGAAGTCTGTCCTAAGGGTGCTATATCCATGAAAGATGGAAAATCCTACATAGACCAAGACAAGTGCATTAAGTGTGGCAAGTGCAAGGCTATCTGCCCATATGATGCTATTACTAAAAAGGTTCGTCCATGTACTGTAGTATGTGGTGTTAAGGCTATCGAGAGCGACGAACACGGCAGAGCAAAGATTAACCCCGACAAGTGCGTATCTTGTGGACAATGTATGGTAAGCTGTCCATTTGGTGCTATCGCTGATAAGTCACAGATATTCCAACTAATACAGTCTATGAAAAAAGGCGACCAACTCATCGCAGAAGTTGCCCCTGCAATAGTAGGTCAATTTGGTGCTAAAACCCTTTGGAACATAAAGTCTGCACTTCTAGACCTAGGCTTTAGTGACGTTTTTGAAGTTGCACTAGGTGCGGATATCGGTGCTGTTACAGAAGCACACCACTATGTAAATGAAGTTAAAACTGGTAAACTTCCATTCCTATTGACTTCTTGTTGTCCATCATGGTCTATGTTAGCAAAGAAAACTCTACCTAACTTAGTAGAAACTGTATCTAATGCATTAACACCTATGGTAGCTACAGCTAGAACTATCAAGCAAAAACATCCAAACTCAAGAGTAGTATTTATAGGTCCATGTGCATCCAAAAAGCTTGAGGCTATGAGAAGAACTGTCCGCAGTGATGTAGATTTCGTAATTACCTTTGAAGAACTCAGTGCTATGTTCGAGGCTAAGGGTATAGATATTTCTACTTACGATAAGGAAGAACCTATCCACGACGCTACTGGTGTAGGTAGAGGATATGCAGTATCTACTGGTGTAGCTAGTGCCATTGAAAAGTGCGTTAATGAATACTACCCAGACACTGAAGTATACATAGAACACGCTGAAGGTCTATCCAACTGCCAAACTATGTTGCTACTTGCCAAAGCTGGTAAAAAGGATGGCTACCTAATCGAAGGTATGGCTTGTCCAGGGGGATGTGTCGCTGGTGCTGGTACTAACATCCCTATAGCTAAGGCTACTCAAGAAGTTAAAAAGTTCGTTAAGGATAGCTCTAAGTCTATGCCCCCTAAAGACTTACAAGAGATTGAATTACCTTAAAACTTTGTATTAGGAATGGTAAGTAGCCGTTCCATACAAAAACTATTCCATCTAAACGCTATTAAACTAAAACCCCCACCAATTCAAATTTGGTGGGGATATTTTTCTATTCTACCGCTTGATTTCTTCTTATATGACGTTGCTTTTTGAGTTCATACATCTTAGCATCTGCTATGCTTATTATGTTAGATATAGGGATGTTATTATCTGCTACTGTGATATGATACCCCATACTAGCACCAACCTTGTAAGGCTTTTCGGACTTTTGGTTGTAGATACCTAATTGTTTTTCTATCTCTTTACAGAGAACTTTAGCGGTTTCTTCGGTGTAGTCAGATGAGAATATTACAAACTCATCTCCGCCAAACCGTGCAAAGACTTCGTTACGTTTGCAACAATCTTTTATAGTTTCTGCTACTGTTAATATAGCGTTGTCACCCTCATGGTGTCCAAACTTATCGTTGATGTATTTCAAGCCATCTAAGTCGATAAATAGCACCATAACGTCGTCCTTGTTAAGAGATGCCTTTTCATATATGCCACTAGCAAACCTATAAAAGCCATTTCTGTTGTATATCTTAGATAGGTTATCTATAACGTAAAGCTTGTCTAGTTCATTAACCATGTGTTCTAGGCTTAGCTTGTTGCGTATGTTTTCAATGCAAGTGCTAAGGTTAATAATCCATGAGTGATACATAGGGTTCTGTAGTGGGAAAGAACTATTACCTATTATGCAATAGCCTAAACACTTTTCATGGAAGTGAATGGGTGCATAGTAGTATATGTTTCCGTTGTATAGGTTGTTGTAGTATAGGCTATTCTTATTTGGAATCATATCTTCGCTGTTAAATTCAAAGGGTTCTTTGTGGAAAGTTCCATCGTAATAAGATAGCATACACATCATGTGACTAGTATAGCCGTTGGTTATTATCGTATCTATAAAGCCGTTTTCGGCATCGTAAGTGGAACGCCAATTGTCGCAAAGGCAAAGATAAAACTCCTCACAGTCTATATTTTTAACGTAGTTTGAAATCTTATCTATAGCGTTTTCAAAAGATACAGTTTCGGCTAAGTCACTAGCCATTTGGTTCATATCCATAATGCCCGTGCGGTACTGTGACATTCTGTTATAGCTTTTTATTCTAAAGTCGTCAATACCCTCTAGCTTAGACTTATTACAGCCACAGCTTTGAGTAAATATCGCTCTAGTTCTAATGTTTTCGGAACGCTCTTGAGGTTCTCCGTTAAGGTGTCTAACTATCTTTTCACAGGCAAGTTGACCTATTTCGTATAGTGGACGTTCCACGGTAGTAATTTCAGGAGAGTAGTTTCTAGCATCGTAAATTCTGTCAAAACCCGAAACGCATACATCTTGAGGAACTTTTATCCCATGGGATTTAAGAGCCTTAATAGTAGATAGTGCCATAACGTCATTAGCACATACTATAGCTTGTGGCATTTCTAAGTCGGAACTTATAAAGCTATCTACCGCATCGATACCCGCATCGTACCTAAAGTTGCCATGGTATATACGTTCTTCCTCTATGGGGATACCATGCTTTTTAAGGCATTCCTTATAAGCCATCAAACGGAACTGGCTTTCGCAATTGTCGTCCATTCCTGAAATGTAGTTTATTCTGTTAAATTTATGGTACTCAATAAAATGCTCAACTATATTCGACATAGCCTCAAAATTATCTATGCTAATATTGTAAGTGTTAGGTAAAGCGTTGTCCACACTAACCGCACAGATATCGAAGTTTTTAACCTTTTCGATAATTTCGTTTTTAACCTTTTCCGAGGTTATAGTATTAGTAAGTAATATTATGCCATCAAATAGTTCAAGATTTATCAAGTTAAATATGTTGTATTCGCCAATATCTTGTTTTAGATTTTTTAAGTTTCCACCAAATGCGGTAAATATCGAAACGTTGTAGCCCTCATCTTCAGCATAATCGGTTATACCAGAGAGTATCTTATTTTGATATTCCTCATCTATGCAAGAAACCAATACTGCAATATTTTTTAAGTTTTTCAAGTTTACACCTCATTTTTATTATAAATAACACATCGACTATTATTATACCATACATCGATGTGTTTTTCAACATATTATTTCAAAAAAAATAATAATATTTCTGTATTTTAACAGTTATGCAATGTTTACTCCCCTACCCGATAAAACCCTACAATACCGAACTGCCACCCGAAAAAAGCACCACAAAAAATATTTTTGTAAAACTATTGACAAACAGATACTTATGTTATATAATATAAACAGTCCTCAAGTGGAGGGCTTTTGAATGTGTTAGTACACTTTAGCACTTTAAAGTTGCTAGGCTTTAAAGCAACAGAGATAGCTATCTTTGTTGAAGTGCAATATAGATTTTTGGAGGTTTTTTATTATGGAAACAGGTAATTTAGTATCATTTAGACCTGATATTAAAGTTTTAGACGCTACTCTTAGAGATGGCGGTTTAGT
>CAYXNU010000007.1:13875-21039 GCA_964466485.1 uncultured Ruminococcus sp. | reverse complement strand
TAGAGAATAGCTTTTCGCCGTTTAGTATAAAAGCGTTGCATTGCAACACTAATGCAACACCTATGCAACATTTATTGCAACAAAAATGCAACGACAGAGTATAGAGTATAGATAATAGAGATAAGAGTATAGAGTATAGATAATAGAGATATATATAAAAGAAATCGTCTACCAGTGGTAGACGATTATGCATAATGACACTTGCGTGTCATTCCCCTGCCCCCTAAACTTTCCTAGATAGGTTTTTTCAAAGGGCAGTACGAACTCACTCTGATTGTAAGCTATTTGCGAACGTTTGCTGAAAAGCATTAAAGTTTTCTAGATTTCTGCCGTATACCGCAAAGGATATATTTTTGAAAGCTTTCGCATAGCCCTTGTCAAATAGCAGATAGTAAAACATTCTAGAAATATCCTTTGGGGAGTTGCCAAACACACCACAGCCCCACGCACCTAATACTATGTTGTCTACATGGTTGCTTATAGCTACCTTTAATATGCCCTCTGCACGGTGTAGCATAGCGTTAGCAATATCCGTTCGGGAGGAGTTTCTTGCAACGTGTACGTTCACGGCAGGGGAAGTTATCGCACTGACGTTGTAAGGGGTTTCTAGTAGGTTGCCTTTGGCATCACGGATAACCGTTACACATGGCGAAAATATAGTATAGTCCGAGTATAACTCACCACTTTGGGACAGGTTATATCTGTAGTACTCCTTAGCAGAATCGCTATTTATGGACGCATATAGTGTGGAACTCCTACAGATAGCCTCCTCTTGAGCCATAGCACCGTTTAGGAATCCACCGCCAACGTGCTTAGCAGATGCAAAGTTTAAGATACAAGTGTATCCGCTATCTATGAACCTTTTAGCACATTCGCAAGTGTCTTGATTGTATAGGGATATCTTAGCGTTTGGAAGATTTGTAGGAACTTCCACGGATAGCTCTTTTAGTTCTGTTGGAGTGTATAGCCTAGCCTTAAAGATGTCCTCGCTAAACTTGTTCTGTAGGTATCCGCCGTTGTTTATAAAGTCAACGGTTTGTTGTGCTATTTGCATAGTGTTTAAACTGATATACATTCTATCCACCTCCTTGAATGTTTACGCTGTGTATAGGGTTAGTCCAACAGCAATACGATGTAATTCCATGCTACCGCAATTTATCGAACTTACGTTAATCTATAGTGCATATGCTGTCAAAGGGCTTAAGAGCCTTTTCTCTAGGGGTTTGAGCAGGTACACCCACAGGGATAACACTAGCCAACTTAGCATCGGATACGTTTAGAGCCTTGCAAATATCCTCGCTAAAGAGTACAGGGTCACACTGCCAACAAGCACCCAACCCCTTTTCTTGAATGGTTAGTAACATATTCTGCACACAAGCACCTATAGATAGTAGTTCAGGGTTGCCCATAACGTCTATCATCTTAGCGTGGTCGTAGCCTAGGTTGTTCGTAAATACGTCAGTTACACGGCTATCGTGGTACTGCATATCGGTTTTGAACACGAATATAACAGCAGGGGCTTTTTTGAAAAACGTTGTCAATTTAACTCTGCTTTCCACTAGTTCCTCGGATGCTCCCGCAGACCTGTAAAACTCTCTAGTGGACTGTGCTAAAACGTCAGCGACAGCGTTAATCTTTGCGTTGTCTGTTAGCACGATAAACTTCCAACATTGAGCATTGCAACCGCTAGGGGCGTTCATTCCAGATAGCACAATATCCTTTAAATCCTCTTTAGATACTGGTTCATCTGTGAACTTTCTAATACTTCTTCTATTTAGGATTGCTTCTTGTAATTCCATAGTATAAATACCTCTCTTTATAGTATATATATATTTTAGCCTTAGTCAAAGATGGTGTGTGTAGTTATTACGTTATTCTGTTGTAAACTTAATATTAGAGTAAACCTAGCCTCGTCACGGTATTCAGGTTTAGCCATGTAGTACATATAAGTTTCTATCAAGTTAAATAGGTGGAAAGAACGACCCTCTATCTTAAAGTTTTCAAAGCCCATAGGAACGTACTTTTCTAGTATATCTGTAGGGGTTATGTGGGTAGAGAAGTCTTTAATCTCAAAGAGCGTATGCGACGTATGGCAACAGTCGAACTCTTTGGAGTTAAAAGGAACATTAGGGTGCTTGTTAAAGTGGTTTACATACTCTATTTGAGTTTCACCTATATGTTTGTAGTGTTCACCTCTGCGTTGGCAGTTAGGTTGGCAACAAGCGTTCACTAATATTTCACACTTATCCTTGTGGTTTAACTTTTCTAGCATTTCAAAGTTGTTGTTCCAGTTGTAGTCTAGAACGACTAAGTTGTAATCTTTTTCAAGTTCTTCCTGTAGCAAGTTGAAATCTCTAATTTCCTTGCAAGTAGAACTAGTAATCTTGTACTTTGGATAGTTATTCCTAATGTACTTTTCTAGTATAGGTGATACTACTATTACCTCATTTAAACCGTTGTTACCTAAAGCTAAACAAGTATTGCAATGCTTATCACTTAGATGTTTTTGCTCTAGTACGGGGTTAGTGAAAGTAAATCTACAGGGTACACCTAAATCGTTAAAGGTTCTTAGGATGTATTTAATATCCTTAGGGTTGGTGCATACCCCAGTGGTAGAACGTCCGCCATTCCACATAGATGGTGGGAACTCTCCATATACAGAGGCTATCTCTAAGCCATCGTGGAAGTAATGAGGATACTCTTTAATCATCTTAATTAATAGCAAGTTTACATGGTAGTTGTTTGTAAAGCTTGGTATATGAAATCTAATCTTCATGTTTTCACTCACCTACTATTGTGCATCGTAGTATGCTTTTTCGTCCAACGCACCTATTTTGATTAAGTACTTGTCATAGGCGAATAGCACCTTATCCACTGTATCCTTGTCTAAGCCTGTTTCCTTTAGGATAAACTCCGTCAACTTTTCTGTATCGATAACTATCATGTCATCTTGATTATTGTTAGCCATTTTAAAAATCCTTTCTAATTTCAACTCACACCCGCTAGGGTGGACTAATGCATTGTAGCCATAGTTAGATTATACACTAATGCGACAACATTTGCAATAGGCATTTAGGGATTCCGCAATTAATCATCTATACCGCATATATCTATAATAGCACGGGCGAACATTTTGCAGTTTAGCATTAGGCTGTCTAGGCGGATAGACTCGTCGTCGCCGTGCATACTGTTATCCTCGTTAGGGAACTCCGCACCGAAAGCCACACCGCCCTCAATGTTGTGTACATACGTTCCACCGCCTATAGCCTCACAGTAGGACTCGTTGCCTGTTTCCTCGGAATAGATATTTAGCAAAGCCTTTATAAACTCTGAGTTTTCGTCGGTATGGTGGGGGTTCTCAGCTAGTAGAGTGTTTACATCATAGCCGAAACCTTGCATAGTATTTTCAACCTTGCGTATGATAGCGTCCTTGCTAGTGCATAGCGGAAAACGTATATCTTGCTTACAAGTTATATGCCCACCCTCTAGGGAGATTATACTAAGCACAGACGTTACTTTCCCAGATAGTTCATCCTCTGCAAATATGCCTAAAGCGTTGCCGTTTACATCGCCATGCGGAAAAGCCTCGGCTAAGCCCTGTATAACCTTAGAGTCGTCAAAGTGCTTTAGGTACTCCAACAGCCCAGTGATAGCGTTGTTGCCTAGTTCGGGGGTTGAAGCGTGTGCAGAAAGTCCAGTGTACTTGACCTTATAGCCTACGTCAAGCTTTTCTACAGTGATGTTTTCTGTAGGTGGAACGTCCTTAGATACTATAGCATAGCATTCCGCAGGGACACCATTTATTACAGTTCCCCCGTGTATTTCTTGAATAAACTTTCCAGTATATGCGGACTCAAAAGATAGTCTTATCATACCCTTTTCAATGTTGATACATGGATAGCTACCATCAGGGGTAAAGACGTTTGGGGGCATACTCTCACAAGTAGAGTAGTACTCTAAGTCGCTAGAGCCGTTTTCCTCGTCAGTACCCACAACAAACCTAACGTTGCTCTTTAGCTTTAAACCTAAATCCTTAATGGATTTCATAGCATATAGCACAGCAATAGCTGGGCCTTTGTCGTCTATAGTACCACGTCCAAATACTTTGCCATTCTGTAGGGTAGCCCTAAAGGGTGGATACGTCCAGTTCTTTTCTATTACTGGTACAACGTCCAAATGGCACAAGATTCCTAGCTTTTCGGGGGTATCGTCAAACTTGATAGTACCTACATAGTTATCGAAGTTTCTAGTAACTAGCCCCATGCTATCCGCCATGGATAAGAACGTATTTAAAGCCTTAGCACAGTGTTCGCCATAGGGCATACCCTCTAAAGCCTTGCCCCTAACACTAGGCACGGATACTATGCTATCCAAAGATTTTAACATTTGCTCTTGTTGAGCGTCTATATACTTATATACTTCTGAATATTCCATTTCAATCACTCCTAATGAATAATACAATACAATTATATCACAATAGGAAAATAATCGCAATAGGCATTTATTAAAAATAGAAAACCTCGTAAGCAAACACCTACGAGGTTTATAACAAGCGGAAAGAGAGGGATTCGAACCCTCGATACGCTATTAACGTATACACGAGTTCCAGTCGTGCGCCTTAGACCAGCTCAGCCATCTTTCCACACCTATATTAGCGGTAAGGTTTTAACCTCAACCGACTATGTTAGTATACCACGAAAGTTTTAAAAAGTCAAGATGATTTTTAAAGTTTGTTGAAGTTTTATAGTTTATTGTGCTTATAGTAGTCTAAAGTTGGCGTAAAAGATAATACTACTTGCAATTGTTTCTGCATTATGATATAATCTATAAAATAGATTGTTTCAATCATCGAATTTGCGTTAAAATTAAAGGAGGGTCTTATCTATGGATAGACGTGATAAAGTAAACTACTATCTCGATATTGCTGAAACTGTTTTAGAGCGTAGCACTTGCATTAGGCGACAGTTTGGTGCTATAGTAGTTAAAAACGATGAGATAATATCCACGGGGTATAATGGCTCACCTCGTGGCAGAAAGAATTGCTCCGATATAGGCTTTTGTATTCGCAATAGGTTAAACATTCCTAGGGGCGAAAGATACGAACTATGCCGTTCTGTACACGCTGAACAGAATGCTATTATATCTGCACCTAGGAGCGAACTTATGGGGTCTACTATATACCTAGCCTGTCATGATGCTACCACAAACCAAATAGATGGCAATGTAGAGCCATGTTCTATGTGCCGTAGGTTTATTATCAATGCGGGTATAGAAAAGGTTATCATTAGAAAGTCCCATGAGGAGTACACTACTATAAAGGTTCAAGATTGGATTACTAACGACGAAAGTTTAGAGGGTATTAACGAATATGGAAAACTTAACTAACATATCTGTAATTAAAGATATTCTATCTAGGCATGGCTTTAACTTCTCTAAGGGCTTAGGGCAAAACTTTTTAATCAACCCTACAGTATGCCCCAAAATAGCCGAAATGGGCAACGCTAAAGACGGCTATGGAATTATAGAAATAGGTACTGGTTTCGGTGTGCTAACTTGCGAACTCGCTAAACGTGCTAACAAAGTCGTGGCTATAGAGATAGACAACCGCTTAATACCTATCCTTGACGAAACGCTTTCCGAATTCGATAACGTAAAAGTTATAAACGCTGACGTAATGAAAGTAGACTTGCAAAAGGTTATTCAAGAGGAGTTCGAGGAGTTAAAGGTTTCTGTGTGTGCTAACTTGCCATACTATATAACTTCCCCTATTATAATGATGCTTCTAGAAAACAACCTACCTATAGATAGCATTACCGTAATGGTTCAAAAAGAGGCTGGGCAAAGGCTCTGTGCTAAAGTAGGTACTCGTGATACTGGTGCTATTACTGTAGCTGTAAACTACTACGGAACTGTTACAAAACTCTTTGATGTAAATCGTGGTAGCTTTATGCCCTCCCCTAATGTGGACAGCTGTGTCATTAGAATAGATATAAACCACAACAACAGGCTACCTAAAGAGGATGAGGAATATTTCTTTAAAGTGGTAAAGGGTGCTTTTTCACAACGTAGAAAAACCTTAACTAATACCATTTCATCCAGTATGAATATCCCTAAAGCAGAAGTTTTAAAGGCTCTAGAAAGCGTGGGGCTACCCTCTACCATAAGAGCCGAAAACTTAACTATGGAACAGTTTATAGAATTCTCTAAAGCCCTAAAACCCCTTGACATATAACAACCTATACATCAACTTCTTCGATATGGCACAATAGTTTCAATACTGAAAGGTGATATTACTATGGCATGGATATGCAAATCTTGTGGATATAAAAATACTACTTCCATTAATGTGTGTTCTAGGTGTGGCGAAACTCTAGTTAGGGCTATGCTAAACGAAACTGAAAACACTCCCAACACCCCCTTAAACGACAATAAAACTATCAAAAGTACACAATCAGTACAGGCAAGTTACCCTAAAGATAACAACACTCCTATTAAGATATTAATAGCTTTAGGTGTGATATTAGTTATACTGCTATCTTTAGTGCTTATAAACTTGCTACACAACAACAACTCTAATAACCTTAATAGTTCCCTTAGTGGCGTATCTACCCCGAAAAGCACTACCGCCCACATACTTGAAACTTCTACTACCACTACTACTACCGAAACTCAAACGCTACACGAGGAAACTACCCTTGAAACTACTACAGCACAAACCGTTCCCCCTATAGACGAAACTGAACCCAACTACGAAGACCCATCCGTGGGACACCCTATAAGTCAAACCTATAAAACTTACTTCAACGAAAAGAACGGTTTTACCGCACAATACCCCGATAACTTCTATCTAACTAACTTTTCTTTTAACGGCAATGGCTGTGAGGCAACTGACGGTTGTGCCGTTGTAACAATGGCTGGATACTACAACACTACTTACGATACTACCGAATACCTATACTATGACGAACTAAGCAAAATATCCGAGCCTATACACTACCAACTACTAAAAGATGACTACTACATAATATCGTGGTTTGAAAACGACAACGTGAGATATAGAAAAGTATACGTCAATAGCAAGGTAATTATCTACCTAGATTTCACATACCCATCTGAGTACAAATGCTACTATGATGATTTAATCAACAACATGGTAACTAAAGT
>CAYXNU010000007.1:0-13775 GCA_964466485.1 uncultured Ruminococcus sp. | reverse complement strand
CATCTGAGTACAAATGCTACTATGATGATTTAATCAACAACATGGTAACTAAAGTAGATATAATGCTATATTAAATATACTTACACGGAACGGCGAATCGTCGTTCCCTACTATATACATACTTCGGAACTTGTTTTAAAAGTTCCGACTATTTTTTACACTTTTTTCAAATGCACTGTGCTAATATATTATTATATAGGTCACTACTAATTAAAACTAAGAAAGGTGTAATTTAAGATATGAAGATTGAAACCGCTAACCATTCTAAGTATAGATACTTAGGTACTACCGCCGAAATATTAACTATGATATTCCTATCTTTTATAATAGCAAACTCAACGCTTTCAGGAATACAATCCTCTTTGAACGTTGCCCTTATGGGAGCATTACCGCCTATATATGCAGGGTCGGTTTTGGCAGGTAGTTTAATAGCATACTTTACCGCAAACAACTTTTTAAACTCTGCGGTTATGATATGTGCTATGCTATTAGTGGCAGGTGTTAGAATCTTTATAAATAAGCATATTGGTAACATAGCTAATGCCATTATAACTACACTGTGTATGTTTGGTGGAGGTATAGTAATCTTTACAGCTACCGAACAAGACTCTAACGTTATTAGTATACACGTCTGCTTGAGTATTATCACGGGACTGGTGCAATACTTCTTAGCACAACTATTTTACGAGGACGACTATGGATTCCATATAAATACCGACAGCATGATAGCAATATCTGTAGCGTATACCCTACTAATAGCAACTTTCTGTTCTGTGGATATTTGGAACATAAACATAGGTGTATCTTTGGGAGTGGTAGCTATACTATGTTGTGCTAAAGTGTACGGTATAGTAGGTAGTGGTATCTGTGGGATATTAACTACTTGTGGTATGATGCTATTCAATTCCGATTTGGGCTTTGCAACGATATTCTTTGCTATAGGGGGGTTAGCTTGTGGAATAGTCACCGAACAACACAAAACCGTTTCGGGAGTGTTCTTCCTATGCATAAACGTTGTGGGCTTAATGCTCGTTGGGGATATGAACCTATTCGTGCTAGTAATGGGTGGTATTCTTATGGGGAGTATGCTATTCTTTTCGATACCTAGTAGGTTTTTCAAGCTAGAAAACAACTCTATAGTTCTACCTTGCACCATCCCAGATACATCTTTTTTAAACACCGTGGAAGCCCGTTTAAAGTACTCTGTGCAGTCTATAAAGGACGTTCGCTTGAGTGCTGTGGGAATATCCAACGCTATAGATAAGAAGTTCAAACCCCTAGACGTTACTCAAGAAGTGTATAATCAAGTATGTGCTAAATGCCGAAACAAGGCTTTCTGTTGGGACAAGAACCCCCAAAAAACTAAGGCTAGTTTTGAAACTTTAAAGTCTTGTGACTGCGAAAACATCTCCGTGACGGATATGCCAGAGTTCTTTAACTGGTGCTTTAAACGCACTGAAATCGCTGAGGCTTTCGTGAAAAATATCCAACGCAAAGATTTAATACTCTCTCAAGAAAAGAAGTCTAAAGAAGATAGAGAAGTGCTATACTCTCAAATAAAGTTAGCTGAGGATATTATAACCTCTGCTATGCACAACATAGTAGTTAGATATATCCCAAAGGTGCAGATTACAGAAGATGTATCTATGTACCTTAGAGATAATCGTATATCATACTTGAGTGTATCATCCTACTTGAACGATTTAGCTAAGCTTACTATAGAAATCTACATAAGGGACGAAAACTTAGAGTTCGTAAACCTAGAACAACCACTCTCCGATATTGCTAAACGTAATATGGAGTTCCTAACCATAACCCTAATAGACGACTTCTACAGAGTGACATTCTGTGAAAAAAAATCCTATGCTATGGAAGTAGCTACCGCCCAAAGAGTATCTAAAGGGTGTGCAGTCTGTGGCGACACCGCCGACCATTTCACCGACTGCTATAGCAACCAGTTCGCTATAATCTCCGATGGTATGGGCAAAGGCAATAACGCCTCTATAGACTCTCAACTAACTGTTAGACTATTTAAAAAGCTAATGCTCTCGGGAATGGACATACCTAACGCTTTAGAAGTCCTAAACTCTCTACTTATGACTAAATCTTGTGAGGAAAGCTTTGCAACCTTAGATATTCTAAAACTAGACGTATACAGCGGTACTGCTGACCTATACAAGGCTGGTGCTACCTCTACTATAATAAAAGTAGGCAACGACGTTAAACTTATAGAGGGGGTATCCTACCCTTTGGGCATCATGGAAGATATAACACTATTTAATTACAAGTTCAACTTAAGTTCTGGGGACGTTGTAGTCATGCTCTCCGATGGTGTGGACGAAAGCCTATACCAATATATCAAGACTGTTCTACTGTTAGAAAAGTGCAACGATATAAACTTACTAGCACAAAGCTTTTGCGAAACCGCCCTAGAAAACCACCGCACCCCCTCCGATGATATTACTATAACTGTAGTAAAAATACAATAATATATACTAAATCCTAAACGTTTTAGTGGTAATTGCATTATAATATTTTAAACTGCTGTTATGTGGGTAGTTTTGTAAACTTTAAACGCTATAGTGCAACTTTATTAATTTACGGTACTGAAAAATTTCGTATCTTGTGCAATCTGCACAATGGAAACATAAAAAAATAGTTAAGTTTATATGAATTTTAGCAGAAAGGTTAAAAAATACTTGATTTATTATCTAACATCTGTTAAAATATAGTTGGGAGAAAATTTGCAAATATGTCTGCCCAAATGCACAATATTTAGGAGTGATAATTTGAAATGAACCAATTAAACAAGCAATCTAACAGTACGACTAGTGGAAAACAACCAAAGTTCCACCGAAAAAAAGAGTACGATGTGCCACTATATTACTTTTATCAAGGTAAAAGTTGCGAGGCACACAAGTTTTTTGGTGCTCATAAATACATAGACGATAAAACATCTGCAGAGGGTTTTATATTTAGAGTGTGGGCCCCAAATGCAATGGCTATATCAGTTGTAGGAGAATTTAACCAATGGGATAACACAGCCAACGCTATGGAATTAGTAGCCGACGGTGTGTGGGAAACCTTTATACCAAACCTTAAACAATATGATATTTACAAGTATTGTGTTAAAGGTGCAGATGGTCAAGAACGTTTAAAATCCGACCCATATGGTACACACTTTGAAACTCGCCCTAACAACGCTTCAAAAATCTTTGAAAGTTCCTACACTTGGCATGATGAATCTTGGCAAGAGTTTAAAAAGAAAAAAGTTATATATAAAAGCCCAATGAACGTATATGAGGTACACCTCGGTTCATGGCAAAACTACGAAGAAGAAACTTTCCCTAACTACTCTAACTTTGCTGACGAAATTATACCATACTTGCAAAAAATGTCTTACACACACGTTGAATTTATGCCACTAACTGAATACCCATTCGACGCATCATGGGGATATCAAGTTACTGGATACTTCGCACCTACTTCTAGGTACGGCACTCCAGATGACTTTAAAGCTATGGTAGATAAGTTCCACAACGCTAACATAGGCGTTATTTTGGACTGGGTTCCTGCCCACTTCCCTAAGGATGGCTATGGTCTATATGAGTTCGATGGCTCTTGTTGCTATGAGTACACAGAACCTAAAAAACGTGAACACGCCTCATGGGGTACTAGAATCTTCGACTATGGCAAGGCGGAAGTATGCTCTTTCTTGATATCTAGTGCTTGTAACTGGATAGAAGATTATCATGTGGATGGTTTGCGTGTGGATGCTGTTGCCTCTATGCTATACCTAGATTACGATAGACGTGATGGCGAATGGATGCCTAACATCTACGGCGGAAAAGAAAACTTAGAGGCTGTAGAGTTCCTTAAGAGTTTAAACGAAACTGTATTCTCTCGCAACCCCGACGCTTTAATGATAGCAGAAGAATCTACTGCATGGCCTTTGGTTACTAAACCTACAGATATGGGCGGTCTAGGATTTAACTTCAAATGGAACATGGGTTGGATGAACGATATGCTCTCCTATATGTCTTTAGACCCTATATACAGAGCGTTCAACCATGATAAGGTTACTTTCTCGTTCTTCTACTGTTTCT
Organism: uncultured Ruminococcus sp.; assembly: GCA_964466485.1. Lineage (GTDB taxonomy): Bacteria > Bacillota > Clostridia > Oscillospirales > Ruminococcaceae > UBA5884. The sequence continues at coordinate 9,669 of CAYXNU010000007.1, read as the reverse complement.
CGGAAAACTATGTGTTACCTATCTCCCATGATGAGGTAGTGTATGGCAAGGGTTCTATGTACAGAAAGATGAGCGGTGACACCGACGAAAAGAAGTTTGCATCCTATAGAGCGTTCTTGTGCTATATGATGGCTCACCCTGGTAAGAAGTTACTATTTATGGGTCAAGAGTTTGCTCAAAATAACGAATGGAACTTTAAAACTGGTCTAGATTGGTCTGACTTGAAACTTAAAGAACACAAGACTATGTTAGAGTTCTCGGAAAAGCTAAACAAGTTCTATCTAGATAATTCACCATTTTGGGCTAATGACGACTCATGGGATGGTTTCTCATGGATTGCCAACGATGACTATCAACAGAGCGTTATCGCCTTTAGACGTATAGATGACAAGGGCAACGAAATAGTAGTTGTTTGCAACTTTGTACCAGTTCAGCGTAATAATTACAAGATAGGCGTTCCTCTTGAGGGTAAGTATAAACTAGTCTTCAACTCGGATGATAAGAAGTTCGGGGGTAGTGGTATAGCTGAAAAGTCTTACGAAACTATAGAAGAAAGTATGCACGGTTTCGACCAATGCATATCTTTGGATTTAGCTCCACTATCTGTTATGTACTTTAAGCACGTTCCATCACCAAAAAAGAAGGCTGTAGCTACTGTAGTTAAGTCTACTAAGAAGACTTCCACCTCTAAAGAGGCTGTATCGGAAACTTCAACTGAAAAAAAGGTTACTCGCAAAAAGTCTACTAGTAAGGTTGAAAATAAATAGTCTAGGCTAGTTTGTAAATGTTTTCTAAAAGCTGATTAAACTATATGCAATTTATTTAATACACTATCATCATAATGTTAAGATATGTTGTAGTGTTGTTTTATAAACTTCAATTTTTTAACTAATCATGAAAGGAGAAAGCCGTTAAAACGTTTTTCATAAACGGCTAAATTTGAATATGTATATAAAAAAGGAATGCGTTGCAATGCTACTTGCAGGTGGTCAAGGTAGCAGACTATATGCACTTACTCAAGATATGGCTAAACCTGCTGTTCCTTATGGTGGCAAGTATAGAATTATCGACTTCCCACTATCTAACTGTACTAACTCTGGTATAGATACCGTTGGTGTACTTACTCAATACCAACCTTTAGTATTAAACGATTATATTGGCAATGGTCAACCATGGGGCTTAGATAAGTCTAGGGGTGGTGTTCATGTGCTACCACCTTATGAAACTTCCGGCGGTAAATCATGGTTCGATGGCACTGCTAATGCAATCTACCAAAATATTAACTTTATTGAAAGATACAACCCAGAGTACGTTGTAGTACTAGGTGGCGACCACATCTACAAGATGGACTATTCTAAAATGTTAGAGTTCCACAAAGAGAACGATGCAGATTGCACTATAGCAGTACTTAACGTATCCATGGAAGAAGCTACACGTTTCGGTATAATGATTTGCGACCCTAACGAGCCTAACAGAATTATAGACTTTGAGGAGAAACCAGCACACCCACGTTCTACTTTGGCATCTATGGGTATATACATCTTTACATGGGAAAAGCTAAGAAAGTATCTTATTAAGAATGAGGAAGAAGCTAACGCTAAACGTGACGCTGGTGAAAGTTGGTCTAAGGACTTCGGTAAAGATATTATCCCTATGATGAGAGAAGATAACCAAAGACTATTCGCTTACAACTTTGAGGGCTACTGGAAAGACGTTGGTACTCTTGACTCCCTATGGGATGCTAACATGGATATTATAGACCCTAACGTTCCACTAGACCTATACGAAGAAAGTTGGAAAATCTACTCAAGAAACCCTATTATGCCTCCACAATATCAAGGCGAAAATGCTAAGGTTGAAAACTCTGTAGTATCCGAGGGTAGCGACATCGACGGTTCTGTGGACTTCTCTGTAATATTTGCAGGTGTTACTATAGAAAAAGATGCTACTGTAAACTACAGCGTAATTATGCCAGGTGCAGTAATTAAGAGTGGTGCAACCGTTGAATATTCTATCGTGGGTGAAAACACCGTAGTGGAAAGCAATGCCCATGTAGGTGCTAAGCCCGAAACTATGAGCGATAGAGATGATTGGGGCATAGCTGTAATCGGACACAATCAAGTGGTTGCAGAAAATCAAGTGGTTGCTCCAAAGCAGATGGTTCCAGATATTAGGAAGAAATAATTTAAGGAGGCAAAATTTCAGATGGCAAGTAATAACAATGTATTAGGACTAATCTTTGCTAATATGCATGATAACTCTATGGAAGGTCTTACTCAAAAGAGAACTACTGGCTCTGTTTTGTTTGGTGGTAGATACAGACTTATAGACTTTCCTCTTTCAAATATGGTAAACTCAGGAATTAACGAAGTTGGTGTTATAACTAAGAAAAACTATCAATCTTTGATGGATCACCTAGGCTCAGGTAAAGAGTGGGATTTAATCGGTAAGAACAGTGGCTTAAAACTATTCCCACCTTACGGTAACTCCGAAAGCGTTCTATATTCCGGTAGATTAGAAGCCCTAAAGGGTATCGTTGGATATATCGAAAACACTTCTGCTGAGTATGTAGTTATGAGCGATTGTGACGCTCCTATGACTATAGACTACAAGCCTATCATTAAGGCTCACGCTGAAAAAGATGCAGATATTACTGCTGTATACACTGTAGGTAGCCTATACAAGACTGGTACTATATTCTCTATGGATGACACTGGCAGAGTGGTTGACGTTATGATTAACCCTGAACTAGATGGCAACTGCAACATAAGTTTAAATACTTTTGTGGTTAAAAAGTCTTTACTAGTACAGATTATTAAAGAGGCTACTAGCAGAGGTTTAGTAAGCTTTGAAAGAAGTGTTCTACAAGACGGTAAAGACCAACTTAAAATCTATGGCTATGAGTTCAATGGCTATACTAGTCGCATTAACGACATTAATAGCTACTATGAGTCTAATATGCAACTACTAGACAGAACTAAGAGAACTGCTCTATTTACTAATGAAAAGCCTATCTATACTAAGGTAAAAGATAGTTGCCCTACTAAGTTTGGTCTAGAAAGCAAGGTTAAGAACTCTTTAATAGCAGACGGCTGTATCATTGAGGGTACTGTTGAAAACTCCATTATCTTTAGGGGTGTTAAGATTGCTAAGGGTTCTGTAGTTAAGGATAGCATCATTATGCAAGATAGTGTTATCGGTAGTGATTGTAGCCTATCTTGTATGATTCTCGATAAGGATGTAAGCGTATCCGATGGTAAGATTCTATCTGCATCTAAGACTAAGCCTTTATTTATATCAAAGAAAACAAGAGTTTAGAGTATATTAACACTAGTTTGTTAATTTTTAATTATTAAGACAGAAAATATTATACTGTGGGGTTCTCCGCAAAAAGTAATCTTTTGCGGAGGTGTTCCCATGTATGAATAAATATCGAAACCTATGAAAGGGTGAAACAACATATGAATATACTATTTGCCGTGAGTGAAGCACTCCCTTATATAAAATCAGGTGGTTTGGGAGATGTTGCTGGTTCGCTACCAGTAGCCATTAACAAAAAGGGTCACGATTGTAGAGTGGTAATACCTCTATACAAAGATATCCCTCAAAAGTATAGAACTACCATGACTTATATAACCAACCTAACTGTAGATGTTGCATGGCGTAAACAGTACTGCGGAATATTTAAAGCAGAAGTTAATGGTGTAACTTACTACTTCTTAGATAACGAATACTATTTCGGTAGAAGTGGTCTATATGGCTTTTACGATGATTGCGAAAGGTTTACATTCTTCTCTCGTGCAGTTTTAGAAATGCTAAGATATATCGACTTTAAACCCGACGTTATCAACTCTAACGACTGGCAGACCGCTCTTATACCAGTGTACTATCAAGTGTTTTATAAGTATCAACAGGGCTATGAAAAGATTAGAAATACTTTTACTATTCACAATATACAGTATCAAGGAAAGTACGGCACTGAAGTAGTAAACGAACTAATGGGAATACCTCTATACCACTCCGATTTGCTAATGTATGACGGTTGCGTAAACATGATGAAGGGTGCTATAGAAACCGCTGACAAGATTACTACTGTTAGTCCTAGCTACGCTTGGGAAATATTAGACCCTTGGTACTCTCATGGTTTAGATAGGATATTAGTAAACAAACAATATAAACTAACTGGATTTTTAAATGGCATAGATACTGTAGGCTATGACCCATCTTCGGATACTGTTATTGCCAAAAACTTCTCTAGTAAAAACATCAAGGGAAAAAAAGTTTGTAAAGAAGCACTACTACAAGAACTAGGCTTACAAGAGGGCGATGAGCCTATTATCGCTATTATCACTCGTTTGGTATCTCACAAGGGCTTAGATTTGGTTAAGTGCGTATTCGAGGAAATTTTGGCTTTGGGTTGCAAGTTTGTAATCTTAGGTACTGGCGAAAAAGAGTATGAGGACTTCTTTACAGAAATGCAACGCAAATACCCTGATACCGTATCTACTAACATTACATTTAACCAAAACCTTGCAAGAAAAATCTATGCTGGTGCGGATATATTCTTAATGCCATCACAGAGTGAACCTTGCGGTTTGGCTCAAATGATTTGTATGCGTTATGGTACTGTACCAATAGTCCGTGAAACTGGTGGACTCCGTGACACTGTAAAAGATTACGGTGGAGAAAATGGCAACGGCTTTACTTTTAAGTCTTACAATGCCCACGATATGTTAGCGTCTTGTAAGCGTACTGTAGAACTATACAGCGATACTAAAAAGTGGAACGCTCTAGTAAAACACGACATGGAACAGGATTTCAGTTGGGATAATGCCTCGGAATACTATATAGGTTTATACAAGGAAATTATATCATGGAATAATTAACGTATTCTGTAGGGAACGGCGATTTGCCGTTCCGCCATGTGGTAACATGGAATAATTTATTCTATAGATTAAAAATATAAATATATAAAAAATATGCCAATTCAATATTTCATTGAACTGGCATTATTTGTTTTAAAGGTTATTTCAAAGACGTGACGATAAATCCATCTATGTTGTTACCCGATATGGAATAGTACCTATCTTTAGGTACGGGAACTTCTGTAACATCGTCACTAGCCTTTACATAGTATATTTCATACTCGATATTGCCTATAGTTACAAATAGGTGGTCGGAATAGAAATCATACTGTTTAATAAATTCTGCATACTCCTCAAGGCTTAGTTTTTTGTCTTGCATAATGTTAGAATGTGGAACACCAACGTATCTAAAGTGGCTAGGTGTGTATTCAACACCAGTGCTTTCCACACTGCTTTCGGGATACCTTAGTATAAAGCCGTACTTATAGCAATTACTCTCAATCCATGAATATTCTCCAGTGCCATCGAAATCCAAAATGTTGGTATCGGTTACAACTTTAAAGTCTACTGAATATCCCGAACAGCTATCGGCAGTACCATCGGAATCGTCGGAAGATTGGTCTGTATAACCACCGACTAAGGTAACATAGTTTATTCCCGATTGCGTGTAGAAGTCGTTCATCATGCTGTTAAAGGGTTCTATTACTTCTTCGCAGAGGTTTATATCGAAAGTTGACATTTTATAGCCACTGCCCATTGCATAGTAGAAGTTAGATAGCTTATCGGATATATCTGGGAAACTTGTGGGATGTTCTCTATTGATAACCACCAAAGCACCCTTAGAAATTTCCTCGGAAGTTTTGTTTACTATGTTGTATGTAGAACTATCGATAGTTTGGGCTTCTGTAACTTTTTCAGTAACAGTAGTTTCAAAAATATCCATTGAGTTTTCTTGAAAGTCGCTATCTGTTATCCAAACATAGTCAGTTTCCTCGATATTGTTATTCTTGTTAATAGCCCTATATATAGAATCCGAAATAACTATAACAACTATAATGCCCACCAACACTAAGCACCATCCTTGTATGCTAATCTTTCTTCTAACGTTTTTACTAATATCTATTTTTTTCATTATAAAAGCATCATCTCCCAACATTTAACTAAATATAAACTTATACTCTATTATAGTGTACCAAAAAAATTGCGATATGTCAATCCAACCGATTGATAATATTACTGCAATATGCTATAATTGTATATATAAGTAAAAGTTATTTAATAATACCCAGTAGAAAGGATTTTTACTATGACTGAAATTTTAAGCTTAAACTATACCATAGAATCTCTAGATTTGCAATATTTAGGGGAAATTTCCGAGGAGGTAAACCACCACTTAGAAGATTTGCATATCAACCCCGAAACCATTAGGAGATGCTCTTTAGCACTATACGAGGGCGAAATTAACATGATAATCCATGCTAATGGTGGCACTATTAAAATATCCGTGGACGACGCTAAAACTATTACCGTTGTTCTCATAGACAACGGCAACGGCATTGAGGATATTCAACAGGCAATGCAGAATGGCTATACTACCATCCCAAAGGATAGTTCTTTGCACGATAGCAACATAGGCTTAGGGCAAGGACTATCCAACATGGCTAAGTATTCTAACTATATAGATATACAGTCTAGTGTGGGTGTAGGCACTACCGTCACTATGATATTTAGCTAGATAATGCAAATGCGATATAATTTCATGCTATCGCATTGCGGAACGCTTTAAAAAATAACTGAATATCAAATATAAAGAATAGCAGAACATCGAATATTAAAAAAATAGCGGAACGGCGAATCGCCGTTCCCTACTTTTTTTTGCGTTTGTCTTTGTACTTGCGAATCTCTTTCATAAAGGCTTCGCCATATCTTTCCATCTTAACTTCGCCTATACCAGAAACCTTTAAAAATTCATTTTTGGTAGTAGGGAGTTTCATGCACATATCTTTTATAGTAGCATCGGAACATATGATATACGACGGAATACTTTGCACCTCGGAAATCTTTTGGCGGACAGCCTTAAGCTTTTCAAATAGCCTTGCATCGACTGGATGATTTTTAGGTTCTTGTTCAAAGAAACTCTTTTGCACTTTAAGTATAACTTTGCTTTTCCCAATGAGAACGTTTCTAGCACGTTTAGTCAACTTTATAGGTGTATTGTCTTCGTCGTCATCGTCTTGATAGACATACTGTTTTAGTATTAGTTGGTTAGTAATGTAACGTATATACTTGTCGGTGCAGTCGTCCATAATGCCAAATGTAGATAGTTTATCAAAGCCCCTACTGGATATGTAAGCGTTCTTTTCGCCCCTTAAAATCTTACTTAATATATCGATATTAGTAGACTGTTTTACACGATACACACAAGACATTATCTTTTGGGAATCTATAGTGATATCTATATCCACACAGTCGGATAGACAGTTGGCACAGTTTAGACAAGAAGTCATACCCTTTTCACCAAAATACTTTAAAATATACGACCTTAAACACGTCTTAATAGTGCAATAGAAAGTCATGTATTTTAGTAGTTCAAGTTCTTGTTTTTTAATCTTTTTCAAAGTTTCGGGAGAGAGTTCGGGGTTGTCGTTCTGTTCTATTAGAAACCTATTTAGAGAAACGTCTGCACCACTGTATAACAGAATACACTGTGCAGGTTCGCCATCACGACCAGCCCTACCCGCCTCTTGATAGTAACTTTCTATATTTTTAGGCATATTGTAATGCACCACATACGAAACGTTAGACTTATCTATGCCCATACCAAAAGCGTTAGTAGCCACTATAATATCGCACTTGTCATAGATAAAACAGTTTTGATTATACATTCTTTCTTCGTTGGTAAGCCCTGCATGATACCTTAAAGCTTTATAGCCCAACTTCTGTAGACGTTCACAAACTTTTTCAACGTTCTTTCGGGTGTTGCAGTAGACTATTCCGCACTTGTGTCTGTTGTCCTCAACTATTTCCAGTAGTGCTGAAAACTTATCGGAGGGATGTTTAACCTCAAAGTATAGGTTTTGCCTGTCGAAACCAGTAGTAATAGTATAGGGTCTTTTTAGCTTTAAGATTCTGTGTATGTCATCTTTTACCTTGTCGGTAGCGGTAGCAGTAAAAGCCGTCACTATTGGACGTTGTGGTAAAGTTTCTATAAAGTCAACAATCTTTAGGTAGCTAGGTCTAAAGTCGTGTCCCCACTGTGATACACAGTGAGCCTCATCTATGGTTATCATACTGATGGGGTTGTTTCTAACGAAGTCTAAAAAGCTAGGGGTTTCTAGACGTTCGGGGGCAACATAGACTATCTTGTAATACCCTTGCATAGCCAACACTAAAGCATTTTGGTATTCATTATATGGCATGGAACTGTTTAAATATACCGCCTTTATACCGCTGTCGGTTAGGGCATTTACTTGGTCTTTCATTAAGGATATTAGTGGAGATATTACTATTGTAATACCGTCTAACATTAGGGCGGGTATTTGGTAACACAAGGATTTTCCTGCACCTGTGGGCATAACCGCTAATATATCCCTACCAGATAGTATATTGTCTATAATCTCCTCTTGACCTTTTCTAAAAGTAGAGTATCCAAAATACTCCTTTAGTATAGAATACTTATCCATGTCAGCAAATCCCTCCTTTAACAGCAGAACGGCAAATAGCCGTCCCATGCACATTTTTTAAATATCAATCGAATGGCATTACTTATTAACCATTAACTAATATACTATCTCTCCATGAACCAAAACGTTTGGATATAACTCCTAGTACCATACCTACCATAACCGCAGATATTACAGTACCTAAACCAACACTTCCAAAGCCGTGTAGCATTACCAAACAAGTAACCAAAGATATTACTACCATGGAAATATCAAAGGCAATCTTAACCTTTGGAAACTCTATCTTAGTAATCTTAGATACCGTTTGCATAACACCCTCACCAGCAAGTGGCATGATATCGGGTGGCATATAGAAGAATATTCCCCACGCTACTAGGCACACACTTAGAAGTATCATAAGTATACGAACTACCATGCTATGTGGGTCAGGTAGGAAAGTTACGCACCAGTTACAGAAAGTTGTGAACATTCCGAATACTACACCTATAGCCACTTGTAACACGTTCTTTATTTGAAACTGTTTTCTAAGAAGTACTATCTGTATAAGTACCAAAGCTATATGGAATAGTATAGTAGCTCTGCCCATTTCTATACCCCAAACACAAGTCATGGTGTAAGGTATGGAACTTACTGGAGATACCCCTAAGTTAGACTTAACAGATAGTGCTACTCCTAAAGTCATAATAAATAGTCCTACAAAGTACATTATCAACCTAGTTTTAATGTTCTTTTTTTCTTTCATAAATATCGTCAACGACCTTTCTTAACATGAGTTCGATAAAATATTTTTTTTGCCACTGAATGCGAATATTTCAAACAGCGGAACGGCAAATTTTTTTTAACAACGGAACGGCGAATCGCCGTTCCCTACTTTTTCATTCTAATGATAGAGTTCTTAGGGAATGCTGTATCGCACTTGAATGAAAACTTCATCATGGAATGGTTAGCGACTTCCACGCTTTCGCCATCCTCATTGATAATCTCATCTATGGTTAGAGTTACTGGTTTTCCTAGTGGTGCTAATACTTCCACTTCTGCACCCTTAAAGAATCTGTTCCTTTGAGTGCAATATAGCACACCGTCTTTATACTCATCCACTACAGCAACCACGTCATAGTCAC
>CAYXNU010000006.1:17137-21106 GCA_964466485.1 uncultured Ruminococcus sp. | reverse complement strand
CTGCCTATCATTTGGTAAGCCTTTTTGCCCGTAGCTATTACCGTCTTTTCGTTCGTATCGTAAGCCACCACAGATGGCTCACTAAGTACTACACCTTTTCTGCCTTTGGTTATAACAGTGTTGGTAGTGCCTAAATCTATTCCAATATCTATACTAGACATATATATCACCTCGAATTGTTTTTTTTTTATTTTATCCACGGAACGGCGAATCGCCATTGCCCACCTTTTTATATGGTGTAGATGTAGCCACTGCAACTATTACCGAACTAGCACCCATATCTTGTAATATTTTGCTACACACGTTTAGAGTGCTACCTGTAGTTATAATGTCATCTACTAGGATGATGTACTTATCCTTAACGTTTGAAATCCCCTCAAAGTAGATACCGTTTGCGTGTTCAAGCCTTTGGGTTTTGGATAGTTCATGCTGTGAAACTTTGGAGTACTTAACACGGAGAGCGTTCACATCCGTTGGAATACCTAACCTCTTAGCAATAACTCTAGATATCACTTCTGTTTGGTTGTACCCTCTAACTAGCCTGTTTTTAAAGTGCATAGGTACTGGCACAACGGCATCATACCGAACGACTTCTTTTTGTATCTTGTTAGCTAAAGTTTCGCCTATGTAGTAGGCAAAGTTCAAGTTTTGGGAACTCTTTAAAGACAACGCACCCTTACGGGCTAAGCCCTCATAGGCATAACATGAAAACACTCTATCATAGTATACACCACTGCCACACTTGCAATTTTTCAAGCCACAGTACTTGCAAACACCGTCAAGGGTGCAGTCTTTCGCCATGGTGTCTAGACAGTCGGGGCATATGTACTCATCACACAAGATAAAACTATCGCAACAAGGACACCTATTAGGGTATACAAAATCCACTATAAAGTTTTTAATGCTCCTTATATTCAAACTCAATCATATCCTTTAAGCAAGAGTTCCTTAGGACTTTTCTGTCGTTATTAACCATGTTTTCAAGTTCTTTTACAGAGCCAACCATAACCAAAAGCTTTTTAGCCCTAGTAACACCAGTATATAGCAAGTTTCTATACGATAGCATTTTAAAGTTTTGTAGCATAGGCATAATAACCACATCAAACTCACTACCTTGACTTTTGTGTATAGTGATAGCGTAGGCTAGTTCTAGTTGGTCTAAGATATCGCTGTTGTAGGTGACTACACGTCCATCGAAGTCTATTTCAATGCTTTGCCTAGATATAAACGTGATAATACCTATATCGCCATTGTAGATACCTTTACCCTCAACGCCGTCCTTTTTCCATTCTATGTCATAGTTGTTTCTTATCTGCATAACTTTGTCCCCTTGACGGAAAGTGTAGTTTTCGTTCTTAAGTTCAGTTCTACCGACTACCTGTGGGTTAATAACCTCTTGCATTAGCTTGTTTAAACTAACAGTTCCCAAAGCACCTTTTCTAGAGGGGGTTAGCACTTGAATGTTATCTATAGAGCTGTAGCCGTAAGCCTTAGGCAATCTTGACTTCCACAAGTCCAAAATGGTTGATATAGCCTCGTCTACTTTTAACCTTTGCAAAAAGAAAAAGTCGCTATCCTTTACTAGTATGTCGGGGTACTCTCCCCTAATGATTCTATGAGCGTTCATAATGATAGCACTCTCTTGAGCCTGTCTAAATATTTCGGTTAAGGTGACGACGTTTAGTAGGTTGCAATCTATTAAATCTTTTAGGATGTTACCCGCCCCAACTGATGGCAACTGGTTACTATCCCCAACTATGACTACTTGACAATGTACACTAACCGCCCTTAAAACCTTTTCAAATAGCAAAGTATCCACCATGGAAGTTTCATCCATTATTAAGACGTTGCACTTTAGGGGGTTGGTTTCGTTGCGGTTGAAACAAGTGTTTTCAAACTTGTCAAAAGTAACTTCTAGTAGCCTATGGATAGTTACAGCATCGTAGCCAGTAACCTCGGAAATTCTTTTAGAGGCTCTGCCAGTAGGTGCAGTTATGCTAACGTTCAAGCCACGGTTTTTAAACATAGTTATTATGGCGTTTAGGGTGGTAGTCTTACCAGTTCCGGGGTTACCAGTTAATATCATAAAGTTGCTGTTTAGAGCCTCATTTATAGCTTTGCGTTGTAGTTCGCCGTACTGCACCCCGATAGTTTCCTCTAGTTCGTCTATATCCTTATCGAAACTTTTTTTCTCGTCGGAAGTGTACAACTGTGACATAGTATGAATCTTAGTAGCTATGTATCTTTCAGCGATGTAATACTGTCTTAAGTAAACGTAACTCATATTAGTTTTGTCGCAGTACAAGTATACATCCTTGTGGGCGATAGCTTTCTTAAAGTGTTCGTCTAGTAAGCTTTTTGGTATAGATAGGATTTTACTAGCCCTACTTAAAAATTCATATAGTGGGACACAGGTATGCCCATCCAAAGTGGCCTTGTTGAGAATATCTGTAAAACAAGCCACTGCTCTCTCAAAGGAATCCGAGGGGATATCTTCTACTATAGCTATAGGTTCTACATTAGCAAAGGGGACGCTTACTTCGTCGCAACATAGTATATAAGGGTTTTCCTTTATGTTGTCTAGAGTTTCCACACCCCACATTTTAAAGGCTTTCATAGCCACACTAGACTGTAGCCCAAACTTAGACAGATAGTCCGTGATAGCCCTCATCTTAAAGATGTTCTTAAAGTCGTTAGACATTTCCATAGCTTTTTTTAAAGATATGCCTTTAACCTTTGCAAGAGTTTTGGGTTCATTCTCTATTATATAGAAACTATCTTTGCCGAACATTGAAACTATTCTTTCAGCGATAGCACTTCTCAAACCCTTTATTACTCCCGAAGCTAGGTACTTTTCGATATCTTCTAAGTTGGTGGGTAACTTCTTTTCGCAGTACACTGCCCTAAACTGCATACCATACTTACTGTGGTTGGAATACGTTCCCTCCAAGAGTAGTTCCTCACCCTCTTGAATTGCTCCTAGTTCTCCTATAACCGTAATGAGGTCACTCTCAGTAGCAAGGTCTAAAACGATGTAGCCAGTAGCCTCTTTGTAGCATTTTACCACTTCTACAGTACCTTCTAACCTTATAGTGTTATTTTCCATTAAATCGCTCCCTAAAAAGTTTTCTATACTCATAAATACTCATAATAACTATTATACTATCTTTTTTCTATTTTTGCAATTGTAAAATATAAAAAAATAGCAAACCAGTATAACATCTCCCACATATAAAAATTAGATTTCCATGGAAATTATATAATATAACTTGAAAAACTTTAAAAAAAGAGTTATAATAGTATGGTGCAGAATAATCATAACTTTGCACAACCAAAATTATGTGAAAGGAATAACGACATGGTAAATAAAAAAGCTATAATCTCTTTTGCGATTATACTTTCTATTATGGGTTCTACTGTGAACACCATACCTATCAGTGCGTTTGCGGGTTACGATGATGTCTACAATGGTTACAACGATAACTACTCATACAACCAAAACGACGACGCTTACAGCAACTACATATATGGCATAAATATCGATGAGGATACCGCCGTTGAAATAATCCCAGAGGAAGAAGACACTTTTTCAGATTTGACTTACACCATAGAAAACAACGAGGTAACTATTACTGGTTACGACGAAACTGTGAACTTTGGTTACTATACTATGCCTAATATTATAAACGGCTACCCCGTTACTAGCATTGCAGAAAACGCTTTTAAGGGGTGCAAAAGCTTAATTAGTATTGTAATTCCAAACACTGTAAAAACCGTTGGAGCGTACGCTTTTAGTGGGTGTACCAAACTTGAAAGTATCACTTTTGATAACAACGTTGCCTCTGTGGATGATATCCCACAAGAAGACGGCGAGGAAGATTCTACCGACACCTCTTACGATAGCTACAGCTTTGAATACTTCGACAACGCCGACAACTCTTACGACTATGACTATAATTCATATGACTA
>CAYXNU010000006.1:8740-17037 GCA_964466485.1 uncultured Ruminococcus sp. | reverse complement strand
CGACAGCGACGACGTGGAAGACTATGCCGACAATGAGGAAGATTCCCTAGACTTAGATGTGAACTTGTACGACTACTACAACGGCAGTTCCTACAACGCCCACAGCGACGACGATACCTACGAAACTGTAGACATAGAAAGTTACAAGAGCAAGGCTGTAACGGAAGAAACTGCTATCACTACAGAGGAGGAGGAAGAAGAAGAAAACATCGCTGTAAACCCTGTGGAAGACTATACCTCAGCCCTTAGGGAGGGTGTTGCTATTAACCGCACTGGTATTACAGCCATTATGGAACACGCTTTCAATGGCTGTACTAGTCTAAGTAGTATTTCCGTCCCTGATACGCTATCCTATATGGGGGCTTACTGCATAGAGGATACTCAATACTACACAGACCACATTAACAGCAACCAAACGATTATCCTAGGCGGTGTGCTATATAAGTACCTCACAGAGTATACTTACTCCTATGAGTACAACTATGACACCTCTAAGTACGAGGCTGTAGCTAACCCATTCGATGACGAAATAGACGAGGGTATAGTATCTATATCGTATTCAGCTTTTAGCGGTGTTACTGGCTTGACTAACTTAACTCTCCCTGAAAGTTTAAAGACTATCTACGATGACGCTTTTAGCGGTTGCACAGACTTAACAGAAATATCTTTCTATGATGGTATTCAGTACATAGGAAGCAACGCTTTTAAAGATACCACATGGCTAGAAGAATCTAACAACGGCTTTGCTGTGGCTGGTGACTACCTATACAAGTACGTCGGAAAAGGCGGGGCTATTACTGTACCTAACAACGTCAAAATAATAGGTAGCGAGGCTTTCGCACTAGATAGCAACATTACTAGAGCCGTTATACAAGACGGTGTGGAAAAGATTATGGGCGGTGCTTTCTATAGGTGCGAAAACTTGCAAACTGTAGTAGTATCTGGGACGGTGCAGTCTATAGGAAATCAAGCTTTCTACGGTTGCAAAAACCTATCTAGAATTACTTTCAATGAGGGTTTAGTTTCCATAGGTGAAAAGTGTTTTATATCCTGTAGCAAGTTGAACTACATAATAATTCCTAGCACCGTTACCCAAATAGGCGATATGTGTTTCGGTTTCGACTACAGCGATATCTACGTTTCGTACTCCCTAGTGGATGGCTTTACCGTGGTAGGTGATGCCGACTCAACTGCACAAAAGTACGCCGAAAGCAAACTTATAAACTTTAAAACTAGAGATGAGTTTGTAGTACCTAGCTACAGCGAAGAATACACCGTCGCTGATGACGACGACAACGAAGAAAACAACTCCCCTCTAGATGCTAAAACTATCTTCTATATTGTGGGCAGTCTAGCTGGAGTGTTCATATTGCTATGCCTAATACTCTACATCATAGATAGAAAACGTCACCCTAAAAAGTACAGAAACAAACGCAAAAATACTAGACGATACAAAAACTACATGAAATACAAACAGAAAGTCGCTCTAAGAAATCAAAATAACCAAAATAAAAAATAGTATAAAATGTTTCGCCGTTCCACTACATGGAATGGCGATTGTTTTCACTAATTAAAAAACTGTGTGCCTAAATATAGACACACAGCTTTAACATTAAATAAAAAGGATATATCAAAGAAAAATTGTATAGCAAAGTTACTTTACACGTTTAGCGAAGATTACTACTCTCCAGTTTTCGTAGTTGTCGCAAGTTTGTAGTGTTATTATATCGTCACCAAACTGTGGGAAACATTGGGTATCATAGAACATGGTTTGCTTAGTTAATGCTATATGTTCATTAAAGGTAGCCTCGTCCATGTTTATATACTTAGCATCCCAGTACTTGAACTGTGTGCCATCGGATAGACCATATACGGAGCAAACCGCATAAATCTTGTATAGGCGTTGTTCGTCACTAGAACTTATCTCTATCAACTGATGTTCTTCCCAGTAGGATTTATCTTTGTAGTTTAGCAAGTTGGAGAACATAGTACCGTCACTTAGGTTGTGACCGTATATTAGAGTGTTGGTAGTTTCGTTAGGACTGTCATAGCCGTTTAGAGTACATCTGTAGTCTAGCTCTATAGTACCCCTAGATGATGAGTAGCCATCCCATGAGTGTTGTAGATAGTACTCGTTATCCTCAACAGGTGGTTGCATTAATGGGGAATCTATACCTACACCGTCAATATAAATCCAGCCTTTCATATCTGTGTAGGTGGCTTTATACTGGTTTAGGGCAATTTGATTAGATATAAACCTATAGCTATTGTACTGTGCAAGTTCTAAATCTCTTTCGGTTAGGTTGCTCATAACTCTATCGTGTAGAGAGCCTAAAAGCGTTAGAGTTTCCTTAGAGGATATAACCTCATTCTTAAAAGCGTTAGTGATAACGTTTTTGCAGTAAGCCTCTATAGCTGTGTAGTTTTTGTAAGTTATCTTAGATATGGTATTGTCCAAAGTGGTATAAAAAGACTCATTAGTTTTAATGCTTTCTTTTTGTAGTTCCACAATGTTGTTGGCATACTTATACAAGTATAGTATATCGTCACTAGATATGTCATTTAATACCGCTACCGCCTTGATATACTTCTTAACTAAAACTAAACTTTCCTTTGGGGTGAAAGATGTATTATATAGGTACTTATCCACAATCTTTTGTATTGAAAGCAACTTTTCCTCATAGGTTTTGTCGGCGTATAGTATTAAGTCACTTCCTTGAGAATCTGTAGAAGTAACAACAGTAGTTGTCGTTGTATCCATGGTAGTTGTAGTCGATTCCGAGGTGGTTTCTGGAGTAGTAGTTACGGCAGTGGTAGTCCCCTCCGATGGTGTAGTAGTAACGTCTAAAGTTTCAGAGGTAACCTCCGCAGATGTAGTAGTTGTGCCAGTTTCACTCGAACTCGAAACGCTCGACTTACTATGGGATTTATAATTATGCGAAACGCTTGTACTTGTGGTAGTGGTAGTTGCAGTGGTAGTTTCTGTAGCACTACAAACTATACCAGTAGAAAACATACTAATAACAAATATACTCGTTATAATCGCTTTTAAACTCTTTTTTAACAAATAAAACACACTCCTAAAAAACATATTCACAGATAATAATATATATATTGTTAGCACTATAATGTTAAATTCAAAATGTATCCTGTATAGATTATTATAACATACTCACAAATAATGTCAAGGTTTTTACGAAAAATTTATATACTTTTTTTGAAACTTTCACAAAATTATCAAATTACGGAAATTGCTAGTTCTAAAAGCAGAATGGCAAATCGCAGTTCCCTACTTAAAACCATATCTTTCAATGAATGGTATATCCTTAGTGTGGAAAGTTTTACCCTCTAGGTAGGATAGACTATCATTAGGGTTTGGCGAAAAGTTCAAAGAGTATGCACATAGACTTTGGTACTTCTCGTGGTACTTCCTGTTAGTGGCGGTATCGCCGTACTTGTTATCGCCTAGTAGTGGCGAACCTATATGTGCCAAATGCCCTCTAATTTGGTGCGTTCTGCCCGTGATGAGTTCAACCTCTAGCAAGTGCAAAGCGTTCCTAGATTGCAACACCCTATACTTAGTGATAATCTCTTTAAAGCCGTCTTTAGGGGAATCCACTATTTTAACTAGGTTAGTTTTGGAATCTTTTTGGTGGTACGCTATAAGAGTATCCGACGACTTTGGGGGCTTAGCTGTGACTATACACAGATACTTCTTATGCACTAGATTATCTTTAATCATTTGGTTGATACTACGCAAAGCCTTTGCATTTTTAGCACAGACTACCAAACCGCAAGTGTTTCTATCTAGGCGGTTGCATAGTGCCGGTGCAAAAGAGTTCTCACTGGTGGGGTTGTATTCGCCCTTTGCTATAAGATACTTTTTTATGCGGTTGATAAGAGTATCCTTAGTGTTTTCGTTATCGGCATGGACTACCAAACCTATAGGCTTATCCACTATTAGGATGTTTTCATCTTCAAATACTACTGAAACTTCAGTGCTAACGTTAGCCAAATCTTCAGCTATGGGGACGGTAGTAGCGTCAGTGAAAAAGTCGTCGTTGATGTACATAGTTACGGTATCCCCCACTTGCAAACGCTGTGATATTTCACAACGTTTACCATTAACCTTTATCTTTTTAGTTCTAATAAACTTGTACATCATGGACTTTGGTAGAGCCTTACAAGACTTCATTATAAACTTATCGACACGTTGGTCGGAATCGTTTGAGTTAATTATGAACTGTTTCATTTGGTTTTAAGATTTCCTCAATTCTATCTATTTCGTCCTGTGTAAAGCTAGTATTCTGCACAGCTTGAACGTTTTCTAAAATTTGGTGTGGACTACTAGCACCCACCAACACGGATGTTACTTTGCCATTTCTGAGAATCCATGAAACCGCCAACTGTGAAAGTTTTTGACCTCTTTCTTTAGCTATTTCGTTTAGCTTGATAATCTGTATTCTTCTTTCATCGGTTAGCTGTTCTTTTAGCCATGTATTGCCTTTGCCTATTCTAGAGTCTTTTGGTATACCATGTAAGTATCTATCGGTTAGCATACCTTGAGATAGTGGGGAGTAGGCTATCAAACCCAAACCGTTTTCCACTGCAAAGTCGTCAAGACCGTCTTCCTCAATCCAACGGTTAAACATGGAATAAGAGGGCTGATTAATTACGAATGGAGTTTTCAACTCTCTAAAGATTTCTAAGATTCTAGCGGTATTTCTTCTATTGTAGTTAGATACTCCCACATAGAGTGCCTTGCCTTGCTTTACTATGTCGTTTAGAGCCACAGCGATTTCTTCCAGTGGAGCGTCGGGGTCGTATACATGGTGGTAGTAGATATCCACATAGTCCACACCTATACGCTTTAAGCTTTGGTCTAAACTAGAAACTAAATACTTCCTTGAACCGTGTTTACAGCCATAAGGTCCATCCCACATTTCAAAACCCGCCTTTGTGGATATACACAATTCGTCACGGTAGGGGCGTAAACCCTTATCTAAAATCTTACCAAAGTTTTCTTCAGCAGAACCGCCACCGTAGTTGTTAGCCATATCGAAATGGACTATTCCGTTATCGAAAGCGGTATACACCATATTTTGCATAGTGGTAAAATCGTCGTGGGAACTAAAGTTGTGCCATAGCCCTAAAGATATTGCGGACAACTTTAGCCCAGACTTTCCACAGCGGTTGTAAGGCATACTGTCATACCTTTTTGGATTTGCATTATACATAAAAACACCTCTATCTATAATAGTATATTCAAAACGGGACATACTGTAAATACGTCCCTTTTTGTCCTAGCGGAACGACTAACTGCCGTCCCATACATTCTTAAACTAAATATACGCTAAACTCTTAAGTATGTACACTATAAGAGTAATCGTCACGGAAGATAGCAAGGTAGTCAAGACTACTATGCTACACGCTAAAACTTCGTCGTTTTTCATACTTCTAGCCATGATGTAACTTGCTACGGTAGTCGGTGCGGATAGCATGATAACTATCGCTACAAGCTCTTGATTTCTAAAGCCCATAGCTATGGCTATTGGTAGCATTACTACAGGTTGAATTACCAACTTTATTAAACTTGCCCAAACCGTAAGGTTTAACTTCTTTATAGCCTTAGCACCCTCGAAGTCTGCACCAACTATTAACAGTGCTAACGGTGCGGTACTACTTGCCAAATTGGATAGGGTTTTGTTTATCATGGTAGGGAACTCTACCCCTAGCAGTGCAAACGGCAAACCACAGACTATGCCTATTATTATAGGGTTGGTAACTATTCCTAGTAGGACTTTCTTTACAAACTGCTTTCCCTGTAAGCGTTCGCCGTCGCCGTAGTCACCATAGATGGTATACAGTGTAACCGCCATTAGGTTGTAAAACGGCACACTTGCGATAATCATCATGGGTACCATACCCGAACTACCATACATATTTTGTGAGAATGCAACCCCTAATATCGCTGCACTACCCCTATAAGAACACTGCACAAAACTACCTATGGACTTCCTATCCTTAACGAATATTACCGCAAACAACCATATCACGAACACGCACACTACAGTCGCTAAAAAACAGAACACCATAAACTTAAAGTTTACCATAGCTTTTACATCTGTAGAAGAAATATCCATAAAAAGTTGTATCGGCAACAGTACCTTAAATACCAAATTATTGGCGGTGGCTACAAACTCCTTATTGATTACCTTTTTCTGTTTTAAAAACCACCCTAAAAAGATGATTAAAAACACAGGAATTGTGGCATTTAAACTAAATACTAAATTCTCCAACGATTAAAATTAACACTCCTTTTTCTGTAAATATATCATAATATATTATTGACTAATATCCAACTTTGGAATATAATCTATAATGTAAACACAATAAAAAACTTAAAGGAGATTTTTAATCATGTCTGTATCTAAAATTTTTGATATGCCCGAATACTACTACTTCGAGGCTGGAAATGGTTATATAGGTAGCCTCAATGGTATGAATTTCAAAATAGCCAACGGCGAAAAGCTAGATGTCTACTTATACCACGGTAGCAAGAGTTTCGACAAGAGCGAACCCTATCTACAAAAAGATTTTGAAAAAACCGCCGACGGATACGCTAACTTAATATCATGGCTAGAAGATGAGTACCTCAAGCACAAAGAGTCGGAATTTTACAGCAACAGACTAACTCTAAAATAGTCTAGTTTCCTTGTTAATTTCCAACTGGCTGTATAGCACTTGTATAGTGTTTCCGTCCTCAAGGTCTGCTCTGCGTTCTGCGAATGCACATCTTACTCTCCTGCTTAACTGTTTTTCTATTGCCTCAGCGATGTCTAACTCCTCAGCGGAACACTCCATGCTAAGTGCTATAACCAACTTTAAAGCACAGAAATAGTTTTCCATAGCGTCTTGAAACTTGTATCTTTTAAACAACGCTTGAAACTTTTCGTCTTTCTGTCCAGCCGTCATAGAATTATCAATTGGTGGGCTGTAGTATGGAGGCAACTCTGGGACAACGGGTTGTGGCGTGGGTGTGGGTGTGGGGGGTGTAGGTGTAGGGTCTGGGGTAAGACTAGCAGTCCTACTGCTAACGATAATATCTCTAGCGGTGGTATCTATTTCACGACCGAAAAAGTATTCTATACCCAAACCGTATAGATTCATTAACTTTTCTAGGTTTATCCTAGAGATTTTACTACCAGTACCAGTTTCCCAGTTTGAAACCGAAACACGACTAACCTTTGCGATTTCAGCTAGTTCGTCTTGCGTAACACCGTATATTTCCCTCATTCTTTTCAAGTTTTTTGTGTTAAGGTTTTTATCTTTATAAGCTTTATAATCACCAGTTAAAAGTTTCATACATCAGTGCTAAACCTTACTATGTAAAATGCTAAGGTAAAGCAATACCTCCTTTATATATTTATACATTAATAATCACATATAGACTACAAATATTATACATAATATATTCCAAATTCATTGTAACATATATAAATTTTTTTGTCAATAGCTTGTCAAGAAAATAAGCGGTATCATTAAAAAGTCCATCTTCTGCGGAAAATGGACTTTTTTACACAATTACATCATATATGAAAAATCATTGCACATAGTACCTATATTTCTCATACCTTTAGATATAGTTTTTTTCATGTGTTTGCGTTGTTTAGGTGTAGTATTAGAAACCATATAACAAGCCGTGCCAATAGCAGAACCTATTAGTATTCCTTTGGCTAGAGTTTTTACTGTCATAGATATACACTCCTTTTTATATAACTTTACATCAATATTGTATGCACTTTGTAAAATTATATTATAGGAATATATTAACTCAACACTTTTTTTAGATACTTTCCAGTGTATGAACTTTCACACTGTGCAACCTCCTCTGGAGTGCCAGTTACTACAACGTTTCCACCTAGATTGCCACCCTCTGCACCGAGGTCTATTATGTGGTCACAAGACTTTATAACGTCAAGGTTGTGTTCGATAACCAAAACCGTATTGCCGTTGTCTACTAGTTCATTTAAGATATCTATAAGCTTGTGTACGTCAGCGGAATGCAAACCAGTGGTAGGCTCATCCAAAACGTAGATAGTCTTACCAGTGGAGCGTTTAGAGAGTTCTGTAGCCAACTTAACTCTTTGGGCTTCTCCACCCGACAACGTAGTGGAACTCTGTCCTATCTTGATATAGCCTAAACCCACGCTTTGCAAGGTTGCCAACTTTCGGGATATCTTAGGGACGTTTGCGAAGAACTGCACACCCTCATCCACGCTCATATCTAAAACGTC